>NZ_JBJLRI010000015.1:0-65227 GCF_050871405.1 Kineococcus esterisolvens | reverse complement strand
CCGGCACAGCCGCGTCACCGGCACGAACACCTTCGTGCGGCGCTGGCCGCGGCGCTGGCCGACCCGGGCGAGGGCGCGCGCACCGCGGCGCTGCGCGACCGGCTGGTGGCGGGGCTGCTCGCGTCGGTGGACGGCCTCGTGCTGCGCGGCGACCCGGTGCTCGACGCCGCGCACCGCCTGCCGGGCAACGCGCACGTCACCGTCGCCGGCTGCGAGGGCGACTCGCTGCTCTACCTGCTCGACGCCGCCGGCGTGGAGTGCTCCACCGGCTCGGCCTGCCAGGCGGGGGTGCCGCGGCCCAGCCACGTGCTGCTGGCCATGGGGCTCAGCGAGCCCGAGGCCGCCGGGGCGCTGCGCTTCTCCCTGGGCTGGAGCTCCACCGCCGCCGACGTGGACGCCGTCCTGGCTGCGGTCGGCCCGGCCGTCGAGCGCGCACGCCGCGCCAGCGCGTCGGCGCGCTCCTCCCGCGCCCGCCGCCGCCGCTCGGTGGCCGCCACCGCCGCCGGGCCGGAGGCGCCCTGATGCGCGTGCTGGCCGCCATGAGCGGCGGGGTGGACTCCGCGGTCGCCGCCGCCCGCGCGGTGGACGCCGGGCACGACGTCGTCGGCGTGCACATGGCGCTGAACCGCTCGCCGGGCACCCTGCGCACCGGCTCGAGGGGCTGCTGCACGATCGAGGACGCCCTGGACGCCCGCCGCGCGGCGGACCTGCTGGGCATCCCCTTCTACGTGTGGGACCTCTCGGAGTCGTTCCTGGAGGAGGTCGTCGAGGACTTCGTCGCCGAGTACGCCGCCGGGCGCACGCCCAACCCGTGCGTGCGCTGCAACGAGCGGATCAAGTTCGCCGCCCTGCTCGACAAGGGCGTCGCGCTCGGCTTCGACGCCGTCTGCACCGGGCACTACGCGCGCGTGCTGCCCGGTGCGGACGGCGCGGAGCTGCACCGGGCCGCCGACGCCGCCAAGGACCAGTCCTACGTGCTGGCCGTCCTGGACGCCGACCAGGTGGCGCACGCGATGTTCCCCCTGGGGGACGCGCCCACCAAGGCCGAGGTGCGCGCCGAGGCCGAGCGGCGCGGCCTGCCCGTGGCGGCCAAGCCCGACAGCCACGACATCTGCTTCATCCCCGACGGCGACACCCGCGGGTTCCTCGCCGAGAAGCTGGGGGAGGAACCCGGCGAGGTCGTCGACGCCGACGGCACCGTGCTGGGGACCCACACCGGCACCTACGGCTTCACCGTCGGCCAGCGCAAGGGCCTGGGCCTGACCCGTCCCGCGCCCGACGGCCGGCCGCGGTACGTGCTGTCCATCGAGCCGGTGCGCCGCACCGTGACGGTCGGTCCCGCCGAGCGCCTGGCGGTGGGGCGGCTGCGGGCCGTGGAGGCGGTGTGGAGCGCTCCGGAGCCGGCCGGTCCGGTGGAGGTGCACGTGCAGGTGCGCGCCCACGGCGAGGCCGTGCCCGCCGTCGCCGAGGTGGCCGGCGAGGAGGTGCTGGTGTCGCTGCGCACCCCGCTCACCGGCGTGGCGCCGGGGCAGACGGTCGCGCTCTACGCCGGGACGCGCGTGCTGGGTTCGGCGACCATCTCCGCGACCTCCCCCGCGGGGGCGTGAGCGCGGTCCCGCCGCCGGGCGCGCGCCGCCGCGCGAGCCTGCCTAGGCTCGAACGGTGCCCGCCCGACGCCGCCACCGACGCCCCCGCCCGGGGCCCGCGCCGGTGCGGGTGGTGCTGGACGCCCTCGACCTCGTGGCCGACCCGCCGGCCCGCCCGCTGCCCCACGGCGGTGTGCCCGACGCGGTCCGGAACGCCTGGCGCGCGCGCCTGCCCGGCCGCCCCGCGGTGCGCCCGCCCACCCTCACGCGCAGCCGGGCGCCGTCCGCGCCGGCGCCGGGTGGTGAGCAGCCCCCCTTCGACTGGCCCGAGGTCCTGCTGACGCTGCACCGGTACCTCCTGCTGCCGGGGGTGGGCCACGACGCCGAGGTGGCGGCGATCGGCACCACCGTGCTGCTGACCCGCCTCGACGGCGCCCCGGTCGCGCTGACCGACCCGGCGGCCCGGCTGCGCGCCCGCGCCGTGCTGAGCGGGCACCGCGCCGAGCTCGACCCGCACGACGTCCTGGCGTTCGCCCTGCTGCACGCGCCGCTGCGCGGCTTCCTCGACGCGCACCCGCCGGGCGGCGACCTCGACCTGCGCCTGCTCCTGGCGGCGGCCGGCGCCGGTCTCGGCGCGGCCGACGTCGTCGCGGCGCACGCGGCGGGCACGCTGACCCGCGACCGCATCGCGTTCCTCGCCGCCCTGCAGGGCGGTGAGGGCTCGTGGTGGACACCGGCCCCCGACGGACCCTGGAGCACCACGGCATGAGCCAGCAGCACACCGACACCTGCGACGCGCTGGGCGTCGCCCTGCTCGCGAACGTCCCGGTGGTCCTGTGGGGGCCGCCCGGGCAGGGGAAGTCCTCAGTCGTGAAGGAGCTGGCCGACGGCATGGGCGCCCACCTGGAGACGGTCATCGCCTCCATCCGCGAGCCCAGCGACTTCGCCGGGCTGCCCGTCGTGGACACCGCCACGGGCACGGCCTCGCTCGCCCCGCCGTCGTGGGCGGTGCGGCTGCGCGACGCGGTCGAGCGGGACGGCCGCGCGGGGGTCCAGTTCTACGACGAGGTCTCCACCGCGCCGCCGGCGACGCAGGCCGCCCTGCTGCGCCCCATCCTCGAGGGCGTCGTCGGCGACCTGCGCCTGCCGGAGCAGGTGCGCACCGTCGCCGCGGCGAACCCGCCGGACGTCGCCGCCGACGGGTGGGACCTCGCCCCGCCCGTCGCGAACCGGTTCCTGCACCTGACGTGGAGCCTGGACGCGGCGACCGTGCGCGAGGGGTTCACCGGCGGCTGGCCGGCCGTCACCGTCCCGCGGGCCGACGAGACGGAGGTCGCCGCCCAGCTGGAGCGGGCCACGACGCTCGTCGGCGTCTTCCTCGGGTCCAAGCCCGAGCTCGTCACGCGGGTGCCGTCGTCCTCCGAGGAGGCCGGGCGCGCGTTCCCCACCCCCCGCTCGTGGGAGATGGCGGCGCGGTTGTACGCCCACGCCCGGGCGGCGGGCGCGAACAGCACGGTGGTCACCCTCCTGGTGTCGGGGACGGTCGGCGTCGCCGCGGCCGGGGCGTTCCTGGCGTACGTGCGCGAACTGGACCTGCCCGACCCCGAGGAGCTGCTGCGCGACCCGGACTCCTGGGTCGTGGACCCCCGGCGCACCGACCGGACGTACGCGGTGGCGGCCTCGGTGTGGGCGGCGACCGCCGCGGACAGCACCGTCGAGCGGTGGCTGGGCTGCGGCCGCGTGCTCGCGCGGATCGCCGACGCCGGCAGCGCGGACATCGCGTTCACCCACGGCCGCAGGTGGGCGCAGGGTCGCCCGACGGGAGCCATGCCGACGCCGGAGGTCATCGCCTCCCTCGGCCCGATCCTGACCGAGCTCGGCCTGCTGACCCGAGACGCGTGAACGCCCGGGGAGGTCCGGCGGGCCGGTCCGTCGGGGGGGCCGTCGGGGGGGCCGTCGGGAGGTCCGTCCAGGAGCAGGCGGCCCTGCGCCTGGCGGCGGGCCGGGCCCGCGCCGGCGACCTCATGCCGTACCTCGGCGACGCGCTGTACGCCGTGAAGGCCGTCGCCACCACCGCGATCCCCACCGTCGGCATCGACACGCGCTGGCGGATGCACTACAACCCCGAGTTCATCCTCACCCTCGACGTCCCCGAGGTCGTCGGCGTCTGGCTGCACGAGGTCGGCCACCCGCTGCGCGGGCACCACGAGCGCTTCGACGCCCTCGCGGAACCCGCCGAGCGCCACCCGCTGTTCAACCAGGCCGGCGACTGCACGATCAACGAGGACCTGCGGGCTGCGGGGGTCCGGCTGCCCGCCGTCAAGGCGTGGTACGCCGAGCGGGTGCCCGGCGCCGACGCCGGGATGACCGCCGAGCAGATCTACCGGCTGCTCGTCGCCGGTCCCGCCGGGCAGCGGCTGGCGGCCGCCTCGCCGGCCCTGCTGCTGCTGCCGGCCGCGCTGCGCCACGACCACGGCGTGCCGGTCCGCGTCGTGGCGCACGCCCGCGACGCGTTCCTGACCGGGCCCGCCGAGGTCGTCGTGAGCGGTCCCGGCGGCGGGGTCCGCACCGGGCCGGTGGCGGTGCACGACCAGCGCACTGCCACCTTCGAGGTGCTCGAGCGGCTCCCCGCCGGCGAGCACGCCGTCGACCTCACCTGCGCCGGCGGCACCGCGAGCGCGACCCTGACCGTGACCGCCCCGACGATCGCGCTGCGCCCGGACCACCTGCCCCGACGCCGCGGCGCCCGCGAGAAGGTCGTCGTCGCCGGTCGCGGCACCCGGTTCATCGGAGCGTCGGTCGTGGAGCTCCTCGACGCCGACGGCACCGTCCTGGACGCGGTCTCGGACGTCGTCCACGTCGGCGCCACGCACCTCACGTTCACCGCCGGCCCCGTGCCCGACGGCGCGCACGTGGTGCGCGTGAGCACCGGCGAGGAGGTCGTGCGGGCGGTGCTGCCCGTGGGGCTGCCGCACCTGGACCTCAGCCCCGCCCGGCTGCCCAGCGGCCACGCGGCCCCCACGCCCCTGGCCGGGGTCGGCGACGACGTCTCCTTCGACGCCGCGAGCACCGCGCAGGTCCTCGACGCGGCGGCGGGGCTGGCCCCGGTGGCCGGTGCGACCGGTCCGCTCACCGTGCCCGGCCCGGGCGTCGTGAACCTCGAGCTGACCCGGACCCTGGCCGACGGGCAGTACCTGATGGTGGTGAGCACGGCCGGCGAGCGGGCGGCCGCGGTGCTGACCGTCGGTGGTGCGCGGCCGGTCCCGGCGGCCCCGCGGCCGGTCCCCGCCGGGTACGACGACTGCGGCTCCGGCGCCGGCGGCCCGCACCGCCCGTGGGAGGGCGACCCGGGCGGCCGCGACGCCGACGGGGAGGACGACGGCAGCGTCGACGCGGGCCGTGCGGAGCTCATCCGGCAGCAGACCGCGCGCAACGTCCTCGAGCACGCGCGCTCGCGCGGTCCCGTCCCCGCGGGCTGGCAACGGTGGGCGGACCGCACCCTCGCACCGGTGGTCGACTGGCGCCGGGAGCTGCTGAGCGTGACCCGCCGGGTCAGCGCCCACGTCGCCGGGATGCGCGACTACTCCTACGCGCGCCCCTCGCGGCGCAGCTCCGCGACGCCGGGGGTGGTCCTGCCCGCGATGCGCCAGCCGCGCCCGCCCCGGGCCGCGGAGGTCGTCGACACCTCGGCCTCGGTCACCGAGGACATGCTCGGCCGGGTCCACGCGGAGACGGAGGCGATCGTGCGGCGGTGCCGCGGCGCCGGCGTCCAGGTCATCGCCTGCGACGCCGCCGCCGGGCGGGCACGGCTGGTCCGCCGGGTGCAGGACGTCCCGCTCGTCGGCGGCGGCGGGACCGACATGCGCGTCGGGATCGCCGCGGCCGCCGCGCTGCGCCCGAAGGTGGACCTGGTCATCACCGCCACCGACGGCGACACGCCGTGGCCCGCCGAACCGCCGCGGGAGAACCCGGACGCCACCTACGTGGTGCTGCTGCTCGACGGCGACCGCGAGGGCGTGCCCGGGTGGATGCGCAAGATCGTGGTCGAGCGGGACCGGACCGGCGGGCGCTGACGGCCCCGGCGTCCCGGTCACCGCCGTGCCCGCCGTGCCCGCCCTGCTCGTCGCGGCCGGCTCAGGCGTCGGGGGAGCCGGGGGGGTCCCCGTCGAGGACGACCTGCTCGCGCGGGTCCCAGCGCCAGGCGAGGTCGCCCAGCTGCGCCCGTGCGGTGCACGGGCCCTCGTGGCCGGGCCCGAGCGCGCACCCCACCCGGAAGCCGTCCACCCGGGGCCTCACCCCGCGCTCCAGCCACGCCTCCTGCGAGCGCTCCGCCCAGGAACCCCGCACGACGCCCTCCTGGATCCCGGGGCCGGGGGAGGCGCCGAGGGCCCGCAGCGTCCGCAGGGCCGCGACCAGCTCCGCGACGGGGCCGCCGGGGACCTCCGGCACCCACCGGCTGGACCCGCAGCTGCGGTCCGGGGTGCTCCCGTCCAGCAGCACGGGGTGCCCGTCGGGCGCCTGGTGGGTGGCCGTCACCGTCGTCCCGGCGGCCCACCCGCCGCGGGCGGAGCGCACCAGCACGTCGAAGGAGGACGCCACGTCGACCACCCGTCCGCGGCGCCGCTTGGCGTAGAAGCGCGGGTAGTCCTCGAACCCGGCGACCTGCGCGGTCGGGGGTTCGGGGGCACCCGCCGCCGCGATCCGCCGCTGGTGGCGCGTCCACTGGTCCTGGGCCGGGTCCCACCTGCGCACCCCCCGAGCATCGCACCCGGGCCGGGCCGGGCCGGGCACGGCTCAGTCGGGCGGCTGGGGCGCGTGGTCGGCGGGCACGACCTCGGCGGGCAGCGGCGGCCCGGGCGGGGTGCCGTCGCCGAAGGGGCGCCCGCCCAGCTCCTCGCGGTGGTGCGGTGCCCACCAGCCCGAGGTGTCCGGGCCCTTCGGCACCACCCCGGTCGGGTTGATGTCGCGGTGCACCTGGTAGTAGTGCGCCTTGATGTGCACCAGGTCGATGGTGTCGCCGAAGCCGGGGGTCTGGAACAGGTCGCGGAAGTACGCCCACAGCACCGGCATCTCGGTGAGCTTGTGCCGGTTGCACTTGAAGTGCCCGTGGTAGACGGCGTCGAAGCGGGCCAGCGTCGTGAACAGCCGCACGTCCGCCTCGGTGATCGTGTCGCCCACGAGGAACCGCTGCCGCGACAACCGCTCGGAGAGGGCGTCCAGGCGCGCGAACAGCCGGTCGTGGGCCCGCTCGTACGCGGACTGCGTCCCGGCGAAACCCGCCCGGTAGACGCCGTTGTTGACGTCGCGGAACACCCCGTCGGCGACCTCGTCGATCTCGGCCCGCAGGTGCTCGGGGTACAGGTCCGGGGCGCCCTCGCGGTGGTGCGCGCGCCACTCGGTGGAGAAGTCGAGCGTGATCTGCGGGAAGTCGTTCGTCACGACCCGTCCCGTGGACACCTCCACGACCGCCGGCACGGTGATGCCGCGCGGGTAGTCGGGGACGCGTGCGAAGTACGCCTCCTGCAGCCGCTCGATCCCCAGCACCGGGTCGCGGCCGCCCGGGTCCAGGTCGAACGTCCAGCTGCGCTCGTCGTGGGTGGGCCCGCACACGCCCAGCGACAGCACCGGTTCCAGGCCCAGCAGCCGCCGCACGATGCTCGCCCGGTTCGCCCACGGGCACGCGCGGCTGACCACGAGCCGGTACCGGCCCGGCTCCACCGGGTAGCCGTCGCGCCCGTCGGCGGTGATCCGGGTGGTGATGTAGCGCTGGTCGCGTTCGAAGGACCCCTTCGGGTTCACGTACCCGCTGCCGCCGCTGTCCGCCATGCAGCGACCGTAACGGCCGCGGGCACCCGTCGCCCGGTCAGCTCACCAGCACCGTGACCGCGTGGATGAGCAGGCCCACCAGGGCCCCCACCACGGTGCCGTTGATGCGGATGAACTGCAGGTCGCGCCCCACGAACAGCTCGATGCGGTTCGCGGCGTCGGCGCCGTCCCAGCGCGCCACGGTGTCGGAGATGACGGTCGCCAGCTCCGGCGCGAAGCGGCGCACCACGTGCCCGGCGGCGTCGGTGAGGTGGCGCTCCACGCGCGCGGCGAACGCTGCGTCGTCCACCATGCGGTGGCCCAGGTCCACCAGCGCCTCCTCGCTGCGGGTGCGCAGCGAGGAGGACGGGTCGGCCAGGGCGTCGTTGAGGTAGCCGCGCACGCTCGTCCACAGCCCGGCCAGGGTGTCGGCCAGGCCGGGGGAGCTCAGCAGCCGCCGCTGGAACTCGTCGGCCTTCGCCCGGGTGTCCGGGTCGTTCTGCAGGGCGTCGGCGTAGCGGGCCAGCAGGTCGTCGATGGCCCTGCGGCCCGGGTGCTCGCGGTCGGCGGTGACGTCGTCCACCCACCGCTGCGCCTCGGTGTGGACCCGCTTGCCGAGGCGCTCGTTGAGCCAGTCCGGTGCCCACAGCGGCGCCCGCTCCTCCACGAGGCGGCGCACCGTGTGCTCGTTGGCCCGCAGCCAGCGCTGCGCCTCCGCGAGGGTGAGGTCCACCACCGGGCGGTGGGTGCCGTCGCGCACCACCTCGGCCAGCAGGCGGCCCAGCAGCGGGCTCCACGGCTCGGCCGCCAGCCGGCGCACCACCACCTGGTCCAGGACCCCGGTGACCTCCTCGTCGCGCAGGATCCCCAGCGCGCCCGTCAGCACCGTGGCGGCCTCGTCGACCACCCGGGCGGCGCCCCCGCGCCCGTGCAGCCAGGAGCCGACCCGGGCGGGGACCCCGGCGCGCTGCACCTTGTCGCGCACGACGTCCTCGGCCAGGAAGTTCTCGGCGACGAACTGCTCCAGGCTCTTGCCCAGGGCCTCCTTGCGCCGGGGGATGAGGGCCGTGTGCGGGATCGGCAGCCGCAGCGGGTGCCGGAACAGCGCGGTGACGGCGAACCAGTCCGCCACCGCGCCGACCATCGCGGCCTCCGCGCCGGCGTTGACGAAGCCCCAGGCCCCGTCGCGGCCCAGCGTGGCGGCGTACACGAGCGCGGCCACCACCAGCAGGCTCGTGGCGACCAGCCGCATGCGCCGCAGCCCGCTGCGGCGCTCGGCGTCCCCCTCGCCGTCGCCGGGCAGACCGGGGGCGGTGGGCGTGGCGGGGGTGCGCGGCGCGGGGTGCGTGGTGCTGCTCACCGCGCCATCCTCGCCCACGTCCCGCCGGCCCTCACGCCGCCGCCCCCGCCACCACGACCGCCCCGCCCTCAGCTCACGGGGTGACCGCGGAGCGCACCGCCTGCTGCACCGCGCTGAGCAGCTGCGAGCCCGGCGCGGGCACGCCGGTCCCGGCGCAGGTGACGTCCTGCTCCGGGGCGACGCCCGTGGTGAGGAACTCGTCGACGACCGCGTCCACGCACGGGTTGCCCGCGGAGGCGTACAGGGCGTGGTCGCCCTCGTCCTCGACGGTGATCAGGACCGAGGAGCCCAGCGCCTCGTGCGTGGCGAGCGCGCCCTCGTAGGAGGTCGCCGGGTCGTGGCGCGACTGCACGATCAGCAGCGGCGGCAGGTCGCGACCGTCCGGGCGCGGCAGGCTCAGCGGGGCGCGGTCCCAGTAGCCGCACGGCTGCTGGGTCACGGCCCAGCCGCGCAGCGGGTACTGCGAGCCCTGGATCTGCCCCAGGTCGTTCCAGAACTCCTCCCCGCGCGACCACGCGGTGTCGTTGCACGTGGTGGCCAGGAACGTGGCGGCGAACGAGTCCGCGTGGGTGGGGCGCTCCTCGGCCAGGCGCTCGGGCAGCAGCTCCTGCACGCGGCGGGCCAGGTCGCCGGCCGCGGCGTCCGCGGCGGCCCCGGCCGCTGCGTCCGCACCCGCCGCGGCGCGCAGGCCCGTCACCACGTCCAGGCTCCGCAGGATCCACGCCAGGGACTCGAACTGGGTCTTGGAGTACATGGCCTGCGCGACGAGGGCGTCGACCACGCTGCCGTCCACGAGCGTGACGCCCGACAGCTGCAGGGGGCGGGCGGCCAGCTCGGCGCGGACCCGCTCGTAGGTGCCCTCGACCGCGCCGGCGGTCGGGCCCAGGCCGAACAGCCAGTCGTAGCTCGCGGCCCAGGTGGCGAAGTCGGCCTCGAAGCGCCGCTGGAACGCCGGCGGCTGGTTCTCGCTGAACACCTCCTGGAAGGCGGCGGTCGCCTCGACGCTGGAGTCCAGCACGAACCGGCCCACGCGCGCGGGGAAGTACGTGGCGTACTGCGCCCCCAGCCAGGTGCCGCCGGAGTAGCCCACCCAGTCGATCGTGTCGCGGTCCAGCGCGTGCCGGACCAGGTCGATGTCGGCGATGGTCTGCTCGGTGTTCACCACGTCGACCAGCGGGTCGTCCTCGCAGGCGGCCGCGGTGGCCCGCATCGCCTCGGCGGTGGCCGCCAGCGCCTCGGGCGAACGGTCGCGCGGGTCGGGCGCCTGGAGCATCGCCGCGTTGGCCTCCGCGCCGCACACCAGCGCCGAGCTGGCGCCCGTGCCGCGCACGTCCAGCCCGATCACCTCGGTGCCGGCCAGCGCGGGCTGCATCCCGAGCGTGGCCAGGGACAGGCCGGCCCCTCCGGGGCCGCCGGGGTTGGTGATCACGGTGCGGGCGGGGCGCTCGCCCTGCTGGGGCAGGCGGCTGATCGCGATGCGCAGCGGTTCACCGGCGGCCGGGTCGAGGTGGTCGCGCGGCACGAGCACCTCGGCGCACTCCAGCAGGGGGGCCAGCTGCGCGGAGTCCACGGCCTCGGCGGTGCACGGCGCCCAGGCCGGTTCCTGGTCGCGGTAGAACGCCGGGTAGCGCTCGGCGAACTGCCGCTGCGCCTCCTCGAGGGTCGCCGGCCGCGCGGTGGCCAGCGCCGACAGCGGGGCGTCGCCCGGCAGCGACGCGGTGGGGGCCGTGGTGGTGGGCGCGCTCACCGCCGCCGCGGTGCCGCCGGTGAGCAGGGTGGCGCCGAGGGCGACGGCGCCGACCGCCGCCAGCGTCGGCAACCGCCGGGCAGGGGGGGTCGGGGTGGGGCGTGCGGTGCGGCGCGGTGCCGGCTGCTGGTGCATGGGCGGCCTCTCCGGTGGGGCTGGCGGGACGGCCGCCCCGTCAGTGGGGCGGCTGTGAGCCATCCACCCGCACCGGCGCGGTCGCCGTCCAGGGACGACCGGCTCGGATCGGGTCCGACGTTCGTCGCACCCGCCGCGCCGGTAGCGTGCGCGGACGTGCCCGACGCCACACCGCCCGCCCCCCGCGCCACCGCCCCCGGTGCCGTGAGCGCACCGGCCGCCCTGCCGGGCACCGACCCGCGCGAGGCCGCCCGCACCGTGTTCGGCGAGCTCGGCGAGCCCCCGCACGCGCCGCACCTGCCCCAGCTGCCCGCCCGCGGCCCGGGAGCGGACCCGGTCGGGCGCACCGCCGCGCTCCTGGTGGACCTGCCGGTGGACCTGCAGCCGTCCGGCTGGCGCTTCACCGACGCGCCCGGCCGCGACGAGGAGCGCGCGCACGCGTACCTGCGCGCCGACCTGGACGAGCTGGCCGAGGCCGCCGACGGCTGGGACGGGCCGCTGGTGCTGGCGGTGCTGGGCCCCTGGTCGCTGGCCGCCGCCGTCGAGCTGCCCCGCGGGGAGCGCAGCGCCTCCGACCCCGGCGCCCGGCGCGACGTCGTCGCCTCCCTCGCCGAGGGCGTCGCCGCCCACGTCGCGGACCTGCGGCGGCTGGTGCCCGGGGCCCGCCCGGTGGTGCAGGTGGAGGAACCCTCGCTGCCCGCCGTGCTCGCCGGGCGGCTGCCCACGCGCTCCGGCTACGGCAGCCTGCGCGCCGTGGACCGCGCCGAGGTGCGCACCGGCCTGCGCGCCGTGGTCGACGCGGTGCGCGCCGCCGGCGGCGAGCCCGTCGTTCGCCTGGCCCCGGACGAGCCGCCGCTGGCGCTGGTGCGCGAGGCGGGCGCGGCCGGTGTCGCGCTGGACGTGACGCGCCTGGGCGCGCACGGGTGGGAGTCGCTGGCGGCGACCGTCGAGGACGGCGTGCGCCTGTGGGCGGGGGTCCTGCCCGCCGCGGCCGCCCCGCCGACGGTCGCAGCGCTCGTCGACGCGGTGCGGGGGCCGTGGCGACGCGTGGGGCTGGCCGCGGCCGGTCTGGCCGAGGTGGTCCTCACCGGCACCGAGGGCTTGCAGGACCTGCCGCCGGACTCGCTGCGCGGCCTGCTGCGCCGGCTGCGCGAGGCGGGTGCGGCGCTCGCGGAGACCTCCGGTGACTGACGCGGGACCGGTGTTCCGCGAGGCGGCGCTCGCGGACGTGCCCGCGGTGGTGGCGCTGGTGGAGTCCGCCTACCGCGGTGCGTCCAGCCGGGCGGGGTGGACGACCGAGGCGGACCTGCTCGACGGGCGGCGCACCGACGAGGAAGGCATCGCCGCGATCGTGGCGGACCCCGACGCGGTCCTGCTGCTGGCCGAGCGCCCCGCGGGCGGGCCGGCCAGCGCGCGCCTGCTCGGGTGCTGCGAGCTCCGCCGGACGGGGGACGCGGCCCACTTCGGCACCTTCGCGGTGCGCCCGGTGCTGCAGGGCGGCGGGATCGGCGCTTCGCTGCTGGCGCGCGCCGACGCGGAGGCGGTGCGGCGCTGGGGCTCGGCGGCGCTGGAGATGACGGTCATCGCCCAGCGCGCCGACCTCATCGCCTGGTACCAGCGGCGGGGTTTCTCCGCCACGGGCCACCGCCGGCCGTTCCCGTACGGCGACGAGCGCTTCGGGGTGCCGAAGCGCGACGACCTGGAGTTCCTGGTGCTGCGCCGGGCGACCGGTGGACCGCCCGGCGCAGCCTGAGGCGGGGCCTCAGCCGAGGTCGGCCTGCACCTCGATGGTGAGGAACTCGTTGTCGTCCGGTGCACCCTCGGTGCGGCCGGCGGAGAACGGGAAGTTGTTGTCGTTGCCGACGACGATGGTGTGCTCGTCCACCACGTCGACGCTCTCGATCGTCTGGAACGGGAACGTCACGTAGCCCGACTCCGCGCTGAGCTGCGGCGCGACGCCGTCCGGGTCCGGCACGGCCATGAGGTTCACCAGCTGGGTCTTCAGCGGGTGACCGGCCGCGTCGGTGCGGCTGGTGTCGACGAGGAACACCGCCTTGAACACTGCGGTGGTGCCCTGGCCGCTGTCGCGCTCGAGCACCAGGAAGCGGTGGTCGTCGACCTGGGTGAAGTCGCCGATGGCGTTCTTCGGCGACTCCAGCCGGTAGGTGAACTCCTCGCCGCGGTAGCGGGCCTGCTGCGTGTCGTAGCGCAGCACCCGCAGGTCCTGCGGGTCGTCGCCGGCGACGGCGCCTTCCAGCATCGGGAACAGGTAGCGCCCGTCCTGCGACTGAGCCATGCCCTCGAAACCCTTGCTGCCGCCGAGGTTCGCCTCGGCGTCGCCCAGGGCGGGGTTGTCGGGGGACGCCACGCCCGGCAGCGGCACGGGGGCCTCGACGAGCCGGCCGGCGGCGTCGGTGTGCAGCAGGTACGGGCCGAACTCCTCGCCGAACCAGAACGTGCCGTCGGGGGCCTGCCGGAAGGACTCCACGTCGAAGTCGGCGCCGGTCAGGCGGCGGTCCTCGCGGGTCAGCTCCCAGCTCACGTGCCGGTACGGGTCGGAGAGGGTGAACCCGCCGGGCACGAGCTCGACGGAGCCGTCCTCGGCGGGCTGCAGGCGGTGCACGGCCAGCAGGAAGTCCGCGCTGTTCGCCTTCGCGCCGTAGCCGTTGTCGGACAGCACCAGCCAGCTGCCGTCGGGCTGGACGAGGTTGCCGGAGAAGCCCTGCACGGGCTGGGCGTCGAACGGCACGGCCACGCCGTTGGCGCCCTCGATCGCCGAGCCGCTCGGCACGGGCTCGCCGAAGGTGGCGGCGGGCAGGACGTGGTGGCCCACGAGGCGGGCGGACTGTGCGGGGAAGTCCGCGTCGAAGCGGTCCTCGCGCGCGGAGGCCGCCGTGGTCCCGGCGAGGGTGCCGGCGAGCACGGCGCCGGTCAGGACGAGGGGGAGGGCGGCGCTGCGCCGCGGGCGGGGGGTCACGGGCGGGGACGCTAGGGCAGCGCGCCGGACCCCTGGAGGGACGCCGGGCGTCGCCCGGGTGAACGCTGGGTGCCCGCTCGGTGCGTGCCCGGTGCGTGCCCGGTGCGTGCCCGGTGCACCTCCGGGCCCCTCGCCCGGCACGTGTCGGGGCCGCGCGGCAGGATGTCCCGCGTGAGCCAGAGCGCCGAGAGCACCGCCCCGGACCCGCTGCACGGGGAGGTGCCCGCCGACGCGCGGCGCCGCTGGCAGGAGCTGGTCCAGCGGATCGAGGCCGCCCGGTTCGCGTACTACGTGCGCAACGCCTCGCCCATCAGCGACGCCGAGTACGACGGCCTGGAGCGTGAGCTGCGCGCCCTGGAGGACGAGCACCCGGCGCTGCGGACCCCGGACTCCCCGACGCAGACGGTCGGCGGCACGTTCTCCACCGACTTCACCGCCGTCGACCACCCCGAGCGGATGCTCAGCCTCGACAACGCCTTCTCCACCGACGAGCTGTCCGCGTGGGCGGCGCGCGTGGAGAAGGAGGTCGGCGCCGGAGCGCGGTACCTGTGCGAGCCGAAGATCGACGGCCTGGCGATCGACCTCGTCTACGAGGACGGCCGCCTGGTGCGCGGCGTCACCCGCGGCGACGGGCGCACGGGCGAGGACGTCACCCTCAACGTGCGCACCATCGCCGACGTCCCGCAGCAGCTCACCGGCGAGGACGTCCCGGAGTTCCTCGAGGTGCGCGGGGAGGTGTTCTTCCCCGTGGCCGCCTTCGAGGAGCTCAACGCCCGCGTGATGGACGCCGGGAAGCCGCCGTTCGCCAACCCCCGCAACGCCGCCGCCGGCTCGCTGCGGCAGAAGGACCCCCGAGTCACCGCCGCCCGGCCGTTGCGGGCGCTGGTGCACGGCATCGGCGCGCGCCGCGGCATGGAGAACGCCACCCAGTCCGAGGCGTACGCCAGGCTCGCCGCCTGGGGCCTGCCGACCTCCCCGCGCGTGAAGGTCGTCGACACCCTGCCCGAGGTCGCCGAGTACGTCCGGTACTACGGCGAGCACCGCCACGACGTGGAGCACGAGATCGACGGCGTCGTCGTCAAGGTGGACCAGGTGCCGCTGCAGCGCCGCCTGGGCGCCACCTCCCGCGCCCCCCGCTGGGCCATCGCCTACAAGTACCCCCCGGAGGAGGTGACCACGAAGCTGCACGACATCCGCGTCAACGTGGGCCGCACCGGCCGCGTCACCCCGTTCGCGTTCCTCGAGCCGGTGAAGGTCGCCGGGTCCACCGTGCAGCTGTCCACGCTGCACAACGCCGACGAGGTGAAGCGCAAGGGCGTGCTCATCGGCGACACCGTCGTGGTGCGCAAGGCGGGCGACGTCATCCCCGAGGTCGTGGGCCCGGTGGTGGACCTGCGCACCGGCGCGGAGCGCGAGTTCGTCTTCCCCGCGACGTGCCCCGAGTGCGGGACGCAGCTTCGCCGGATGCGCGCCGACGACGTCGACATCCGCTGCCCGAACGCGCGCAGCTGCCCCGCGCAGGTGCGCGAGCGCATCTTCCACGTCGCCGGGCGCGGCTCGTTCGACGTCGAGGCCCTCGGCTACGAGGCGGCGACGGCGCTGCCGCAGTCGGGGGTCGTCACCGACGAGGGCGACCTGTTCGACCTCACCGAGGAGGACCTGCTGCGGGTGCCGCTGTTCACCAACAAGAACGGGACCCTCTCGGCGAACGGGCGGCGGCTGCTGGCGAACCTCGAGGCCGCGAAGTCGCAGCCGCTGTGGCGGGTGCTCGTGGGGTTGTCCATCCGGCACGTGGGGCCGACCGCGGCGCGCGCGCTGGCGGGGCGGTTCGGTTCCCTCCAGGCGATCGAGGACGCCTCGCTGGAGGAGCTGGCCGCCACCGAGGGCGTCGGCCCCACGATCGCCGAGGCGGTGCGCGAGTGGCTGGAGGTGGACTGGCACCGCGCCGTCGTGGACAAGTGGCGCGCCGCCGGGGTGCGCACGGAGGACGAGCGCGACGAGTCCACGCCCCGCACCCTGGAGGGCCTGACGGTCGTCGTGACCGGTTCGCTGTCCGGGTTCACCCGTGACGAGGCGAAGGAGGCGATCCTGGCCCGCGGCGGCAAGGCGTCGGCGAGCGTGTCGAAGAGGACGAGCTTCGTCGTCGTCGGCGACGCGCCGGGCTCCAAGGCGGACAAGGCCGAGCAGCTGGGCGTGCGGATCCTCGACGAGGACGGCTTCCGCGCGCTGCTGGAGGGCGGGCCCGACGCCGTCGCCGAGCCCGAGCCCGAGGAGCACGGGGAACCCGGGGACGGCGCGGGAGGGTAGCGCTCAGCCCCGCAGCACGAGCGTGCAGCACTTCGCGCCCCCGCCGCCGCGCAGCAGCTCCGACAGGTCCACCGGCACCGGCACGTACCCGCGCTGCGCGAGCTGCTCTGCGTAGCGCTGCGCGCGCGGGGAGAGCACCACGTGCTTCCCGTCGCTGACGGCGTTCATGCCCAGCACCTGCGCGGTGGCGGCGTCGGTGCGCAGCGCGTGCGGGAACAGCCCGGCCAGCACGCGCTGCGACCCCTCGTCGAAAGCCCCGGGGAAGTACGCGACGTCCGGGTGCTCCGGGTCGTCGTCGAGCACCGTCAGCGCGGTGTCGAGGTGGTAGAAGCGCGGGTCCACCAGCCGCAGCGAGGTCACCGGCCGGCCCAGGACCTCCTCGACCTCCCGGTGCGCGGCCAGGTCGGTGCGGAAGCCGTGCCCGGCCAGCAGGTGCTCGCCCACCACGAGCAGGTCGCCCTCGCCCTCGTTGACGTGCACCGGCCGGTGCACCGGCCCCAGGCCGTGCTCCTCCAGCCAGCGCGCGTACGCCTCCGCCTCCCCGGCCCGCTCGGGGTGGGCGAAGCGCACCCCCACCGAGCCCTGCGGGGTGACCAGGGCGCCGTTCGCGGCGTAGACCATGTCGGGCAGGCCGGGCGCGGCCGGGACCACGTGGACCTGGTGGCCCAGCCGCTCGAACGTGGCGCGCAGCTCCTGCCACTGCTCCAGCGCGCGGGACGCGTCCACGGGCGCTGCGGCGTCCATCCACGGGTTGATCTCGTACGAGACGGTGAAGTGCTCCGGGGCGCACATGAGGTAGCGCCGCGGGCCGGCGAGGCGCTCGGCCGGGTGCGCGCTGTCGCGGGTGGAGGTGCTCACGGCTGCTCCGCGGGTCGTCGGGCTCGCGCCGCGCGGTCCGGTGCGGCGTCCCCGACACGCTACGCAGGAACCCCCGGGGGCGCCGCCCAGCGCCCGGAGCCCCTCACCCGCCGGGGTGCGCAGCGCCTGCGGTGGCGGTGCCGGGCGCCAGGTGATCGGGTGGGGTGCGCGCACCGCGCGACGAGGGTCGCGGGCTGGAGGGGTCAGGAGTGAGCACCGAGGTGGGGGACGCGTTGCCGGAGCCCGACTACGCGAAGGTCTTCGACGAGGCCCCGGCGCCCTTCCTGCTGCTGACGCCCGACCTGGTCATCGTCCACGCCAACCGCGCCCGGCTGGAGGCCACGGCCACCACGCTGGAGGAGCAGGTGGGCCGCCACCTCTTCGAGGTGTTCCCCGTCAACCCCGACGACCCCGCCGCGGACGGGCTGCGGAACCTGCGCGCCTCCCTCGAGCTGACGCGCGAGACCCGCCGGCCGCAGACCATGGCGCTGCAGAAGTACGACATCCCCGTGCCCGGCGGCGGCTTCGAGGAGCGCTTCTGGAGCCCGCGCAACGTGCCGATCCTCGACGAGGACGGCGAGGTGGTGCTGCTGCTGCACCGCGCCGACGACATCACCGGCTACGTCCACGACCGCGCCGTCGCGCGACGGGCCGCCGCCGAGGGCCGCCAGTGGTCCGAGCGGGTCCAGCAGGTCGAGGCCGACCTGTTCGAGCGCACCCGCGAGCTGGAGGAGCTGAACGCCCAGCTGCGCCGTTCCGGCGAGCGCGAGCGGCGCACCGCGCGACGTCTCGCGGGCCTGGCCGCCACGGCCTCGGCGCTGGCCGCCGCCGAGACCGTGCCCGACCTGCTCGAGCACCTCGCCCGGCACGGGCGCGCCGCGACCGGTGCCGAGGCCGTCGTGGTGGCGGTGCGCGAGGGCGCGGAGCTGTCGCTGACGTTCCTCGGGGGCGGGGGCGGGGGCCCGGCGGCGAGCGCCCCGACCGCCCGCGTGCCGCTGACCTCCCGGGCCCCGCTCGCCGCCGCCGCGCGCGGGCAGGTGGTGGTGGCGGGCGAGGGCTGCCGCTACGCGGCCGCCGTGCCGCTGCCCGGCGCGCCGGAGCTGCCGACGTGGGCGGCGCTGCCGCTGTCCACCGGCGGCGCCGAGCCGCTGGGGTCCGTCGCGGTGGGCTGGGCCGAGGCGCAACCCCCGGACCACGACGAGGTGCGGCTGCTGGAGGCGTTCGCCGCCCAGTGCGCGCAGGCCCTCGACCGGGTGCGCCGCCTGCAGGACGAGCGCCGCCGCGCGCGGGCCACCCGCACGCTGGCGGAGGCGCTGCAGCGCTCGCTGCTGACCGAGCCGCCGCAGCCGGACCACCTGCAGATCGCGGTGCGCTACCTGCCCGCGGCGCAGGACGCCCAGGTGGGCGGGGACTGGTACGACGCCTTCCTCACCCGGGACGGCTCGACGACCATCGTCATCGGCGACGTCACCGGCCACGACAAGGTGGCCGCCGCGGAGATGGGGCAGATGCGCGGGGTGCTGCGCGGCGTCGCGCAGGCCGTGACCGACCCGCCGGGGAAGATCATGGCGGTCTTCGACCGGGCGCTGCACCGGCTGGGGGTGAGCACCCTGGCCACGGCCGTCCTGGCGCGCGTGGAGCAGACGCCGGCCGAGCGGGCCTCGGGGATGCGGACCCTGCGCTGGTCCAACGCCGGGCACCCCCCGCCCCTGGTCGTGGAGCCCGGGCACGCACCCCGCCTGCTGGAGGCCCCCGCCGACCTGCTGCTGGGCCTGGCGCCCGAGCTGGACCGCGGCGACCACGAGACGCCGCTGGTGCCGGGCGCGACCGTCCTGCTCTACACCGACGGGCTCGTCGAGCGGCGCGACGAGACCCTCGACACCGGGCTCGCCCGGCTGCTGGCCGTCGTCGGCGACCTGGCCCACCTGCCGCTGGAGGAGTTCGTCGACGCGCTGCTGGAGCGGATCGTGGCCGAGCCCGGCGACGACGTGGCCGTCGTGGCGCTGCGGGCCCACCCCGAGGACCGCCCGCGCCCGGACGGCGCCGGGCGGCCCTGAGGGGGCCTCAGCCCTTGACCGACCCGGCCAGCAGGCCCCGGACGAAGAACCGCTGCAGGCCCAGGAACACGGCCAGCGGCACGGCCATCGCCAGGAACGCGCCGGGCGCCAGCAGGTACCAGGCGTTGTTGCGGGTGCCCGACAGGTCCGCGATGGCCGACGTCAGCGGTGTCGTGTCGCCGCCGGCGAACGTCAGGGCGACCAGGAGGTCGTTCCACACCCACAGGAACTGGAAGACGCCGAAGGCGGCGATGGCCGGGACCAGCAGGGGCAGCAGCACCCGGAAGAAGACCGTCACGTGCCCGGCGCCGTCCATGCGCGCCGCCTCCACCAGGGACGCCGGGACGTCCTTCATGAAGTTGTGCAGCAGGAAGATCGCCAGCGGGAGGCCGAACATGGTGTGCGAGAGCCACACCGGCCAGAAGGAGCCGGCGATCCCGGCGTCGACGTAGAGGCTCAGCAGCGGGATGAGGGTGACCTGCAGGGGCACCACCTGCAGCGCGAAGACCGCGACGAACAGCACTTCACGGCCCCGGAAGGGGATCCACGCGAACGCGTAGGCGGCCAGCAGCGCGAGCGTGATCGGGATGACCACGGCGGGGACCGTGATGACCAGGGTGTTCACGAAGTTGTCGCCGAGGCCGGTCTCCAGGGCGGCGGTGTAGTTGTAGCCGGTGAACAGCGGGCGGGTGAAGACGTTCCACCAGCCGTCCGCCTGGATGTCGTTCTGCACGCGCAGGCTGGTGACGAACAGCCCGAGCGTGGGGATCGTCCACAGCGCCGCGATGAGCAGCGCGACGGCCGAGGCCGCCGGGGAGCTGAGCCGGTTCTTGGCGGCGACGGCCCGCTTCTCCGACCGGGTCAGCCGGCGCTGCCCCGGGTCGATCTTCCCGGTGGGGTTCGTGACGACCCGCGTGGTGTCGGCCTGCTCGCTCACCGGACCTCCTCCGCCAGGCGCATCTGCCGGACGTTGTAGACGATGATGGGCACGACCAGGACGAAGAGCAGCACGGCGAGCGCGGCACCGAGCCCCTGGTTGAACTGCCGGAAGGACTGCGAGTAGAACTCGCTGGCCACCACCGACGTGCCGAACTGACCGCCGGTCATGACGTACACGATGTCGAACACCTTCAGCGTGCTGATGGCGACGGTCGTGAGGACCACGACCAGTGCGGGCCGGATGCTCGGCACGGTCACCGAGCGGAACATCTGGAAGGCGCTGGCACCGTCCAGCCGGGCGGCCTCGACGATGTCGTCGGAGATCGCCTTGATCGACGCCGACAGCACCGTCATGGCGAAGCCCGCGTTGATCCAGATCATCACCACGATGATGAACAGCGTGTTCCACGGCTGGACCAGCAGGAACTGGTAGGGCTCCAGCCCCAGCCACACCAGGAACTGGTTGAGCAGGCCGATCTGCTCGATGCCCGGCTGGTCGGGGCGGTACTCGTAGACGAACCGCCAGATGAGGCCGGCGGCCACCCCCGAGATGGCCATGGGCAGGAAGATGAGCGCCTTGGCCAGCGACTCGAAGCGGGTGCGGTCCACCAGGTAGGCGTAGACCAGCCCGAACGCGGTCGACACGAGCGGCACCAGGACCACCCAGAGCACGGTGTTGCGCAGCACCAGCTGCAGGTTCTCGCTGGTGAAGACCTGCTGGTAGTTGTCGAGGCCGACGAAGCTGCTGCCGTCGGCGGACTTCAGCGACAGCCACACCGTCCTCAGCGCCGGGTACACCAGGCCGACCGTCACGAGGAGCAGGGCGGGGCCGACGAAGCCGGCGACGACGACCCAGGTGGGGACCCGCTTGGGCTTGTCGACGGCGAAGAGGATCACGGCCATCACCACCACGAAGGCGAGGACGGCGACGGCCATGAGGGCGAACTTGTGGGCGGTGCTGTCGGCGTCGAGCAGCCAATCCACCGGGGGACCTCCTCAGCGAGGTGTGCGGACGGCGGGAGAGGGGCCGGGCACCGCCGCGCGGTGCCCGGCCCCGGGTCACGGGGGCGTCAGCCGGCGGGCCAGGCGGCCTCGATGTTGTCCAGCGTCGTCTGCGTGTCCTGACCGCTGGCGATCCAGGCCGTCAGCTCGCGCCACTCCGCGGCCGCACCCACCGCGGCGGGCATGAGGTCGGAGGCGTCGAAGCGGAAGGTGACGGACTCGTCCTGCAGCTGCTCGGCGGCCAGCTGGTCGATCGGGCTGCTGAGGTTCTCCAGGTCCAGCCCCGTGTTGGCGCTGAGCCAGCCCGGACCGGAGGCCTGCGCCTTGAGGTTGGCCCACTCCGGGGTGGACAGGTAGTACTGCAGGGCCTGCACCTCGGGACGGTCGGCGAAGGCGGCGACGAACTCACCGCCACCGACCACGCTCTGCCCGGCCGACTCGCCGATCCTCGGGAAGGGGAAGGCGAACACGTCGCCGTCCTCGGCGACCTCGGTTCCCGCCGGCCAGTTCGCCTGGTAGAACGACGCCTGCCGGTGCAGCCAGCAGTTCCCCTGCGTGATGGGCACCCCGGCGTCCTGGAACGTGGTGGTCGCGATCGTCGACACGTCGCCGAAGCCGCCGTTGACGTAGGCGGGGTCGCGCAGGATCGAGCCGACGCGGTCGAGCGCCGCCACGATCCGCGGGTCGTTGAACGGGATCTCGTGAGCGATCCACTGGTCGTAGACGTCGGGCCCCAGCTCGTGCAGGACCACGTCCTCCAGCCAGTCGGTCGCCGGCCAGCCGGTCGCCTCGCCGGAGCTGATGCCGGCGCACCAGGGCTTGGAGTCGGGGTGCTCCTGCACGATCCGGTCGGTCAGCGCCATGAGCTCGTCCCACGTCTGCGGGACCTCGTAGCCGGCCTCCTCGAACGCCGTCGGCGAGTACCACACGAAGGACTTCGCGTTGGCGCCCAGCGGGGCGGCGTAGAGGGTCCCGTCGACGGAGCCGTAGTCCCGCCAGGCCTCGCTCCAGTGCTCGTCCACGTTGTCGGCCACCGCCTGCGGCGCGGCGGCGACCTGCCCGGTGGACACCATCTGCGCCAGCAGGCCCGGCTGCGGCAGGAAGGCGATGTCCGGCGCGTTGCCCGACTGCACGCGCACGGGCAGTTGCGCTTCGAACTGCTTGGTGCCGTTGTACTCCACGGTGATGCCGGTGCACTCGGTGAACGGCTGGAAGGTGTCGATGAACGGCTGGTCCTCCGGGGTGACGATGGAGGTGTAGACCTCCACCTCGGTGCCGTCGAGGTCCGCGCCGAACTGCTCGAACTGCGCGCAGTCGATCTCGCTGCCGGTGACGTCGGTGCCGCCGCCGGTCCCCTCGTCGACCCCGGCCTCCTCGGCGGTGGCGCAACCGCTCGCGGCGATCGCCAGGCCGAGACCGCCGGCCAGCAGTGCGAGGCGACGGGCGCGGGTGAGGACGGTCATCGGTGTTCTCCTCTCAGGCGCGGCCTCTTCGCCGCGCCGGACGTGCGCCCATGATGACCCACGAGCGCCGGGTCCGCGCGCGTGGCGCTGATCACAGCTCGGACACGCACCGTTCGCCGGACGCGGACGTCGACGACCGGGGGACGCGCGGGGCGGGGGGCGCGGGGACACTGCGCCGGTGAGCACGAGGGAACCCACCGGCACCCCCACCGGCACCCCCACCGGCGGCGACGGCCCCGCGGTCCTGCCGCTGCGCGAGGCGGGACGGCTGCTGCTGCCGCACCTGCGCCCGCACCGCGCCGCGATCGCCGTCGCGGTGCTGCTCTCGCTGGTCGGCGCGGTCACCGCGCTGGCGCAGCCGCTGGCCGTGGCGGGCGTGGTGCGGGTCGTGCAGGACGGCTCCGCGCTCGCGCCGGTGGCGACCCTGCTGGTGGCGGTCGTGCTGCTCGGCGCGGCCGCCGACGGCGTGCGGCAGTACCTGCTGGAGCGGGCCGGAGCCGGCGTCGTGCTCGGCGTGCGCACCTCCCTGGTGACCCGGCTGGCCCGCCTGACGGTCGCCGCGCGCGACGCGCGGGCCTCCGGGGACCTGCTCTCGCGGGTGTCCGGCGACACCACCGCCCTGGCCGCCGTCGTCACCTCCGGCCTGTTCGACCTGCTCGCCACCGTCCTGACGTTCCTGGGCGCCGTCGTGCTCATGGCGACCCTGGACCCGGTGCTCCTGGTGGTCACGCTCGTCGCGATCGCCGTGGCCGGCACCGCCATCGCGATCGCCTCCAGCCGGCTGGGCCGGCTCACCCTGGCCACCCAGACCGAGGTGGGCGCGATGAGCTCCGCGGTCGGCCGGGTGCTGGGGGCGCTGCGCACCCTGCGGGCCAGCGGCGCCACCGACCGCGAGCTGGACGGCGTGGTCGCCGCCGCGAGGCGCGCCCGCGACGCCGCCGTGCGCGCCTCGAGGGTGCGGGCGCTGCTGGGCCCGGCGATGCAGGTGTCGGTGCAGGGGGCCTTCGTCGCCGTCCTGGGCGTGGGCGGGGCCCGCGTCGCCTCGGGCGCCACCAGCGTGGCCGAGCTCGTCGGGTTCGTGCTGCTGCTGTTCACCCTCGTCGCGCCGCTGGGCCAGCTCGTGCAGACCTGGACGGTGGTGCAGAGCGGCGCGGCGGCCCTGACCCGCGTGCAGGAGGTGCTGGGCCTGCCGGTGGAGCGGGACGAGGCGTCGGCGGGCCGGGACGGACCCCGTCGCGCGCCCGCGCGCACGGCCGCCGTGCCCGCTCAGCGCGCCGGGGACGTGCCGCTGCTGGAGTTCGACGACGTCGCCTTCGCCTACCCCGACGGAACGCCCGCCCTGCGCGGGGTGAGCTTCGCCGTGCCGCGCGGCACCCGCACCGCGCTCGTGGGCCCCTCGGGGGCCGGCAAGTCGACCCTGCTCTCGCTCGTGGAGCGCTTCCACGAGGTCTCCGCGGGCAGCGTGCGCCTCGACGGCGCGGACGTGCGCGACCTGCCGCTGGCCGCCCTGCGCGCCCGCCTGGGGTACGTCGAGCAGGACGCCCCCGTCCTGGCCGGCACGCTGCGCGAGAACCTCGTCCTGGCCGCGCCGGACGCCACCGACGAGCAGGTCCTCGCCGCCCTGGACGCCGTCGGCCTGCGCGAGCTGGTCGAGCGCGGGCCGGGCCTGGCCGCCGAGGTCGGCGAGCGCGGCGTGCTGCTCTCGGGCGGGCAGCGTCAGCGCCTGGCCATCGCGCGCGCCCTCCTGGCGCCGGGGGAGCTGCTGCTGCTGGACGAGCCCACCGCCAGCCTCGACGCGCGCAACGAGGCCCTGCTGCGCGACGCGCTGGCCGCCGCCGCCGACCGGCGCACCCTCATCGTCGTCGCGCACCGGCTGTCCACCGTCGTCGACTCCGACCAGATCGTCGTCCTCGAGGACGGCCGCGCCACCGCCGCGGGCACCCACGCCCAGCTGCTGGAGCGCTCGCCGCTGTACCGCGAGCTCGCCGCCACGCAGCTGCTGGTGGGCCCGTCCTAGACTCACCCGTCGTGTCCACCATCTCCCGTCCCGAGGTCGAGCACCTCGCGCGCCTGGCGCGCATCGACATGACCGACGAGGAGCTGGACCGGATGGCCGGCCAGCTCGGAGCGGTCCTCGACGCGGTCCAGCAGGTCGCCTCCGTCGTCTCCGACGACGTGCCCGCCACCTCGCACCCCGTGCCCCTGACCAACGTGACCCGCCCCGACGTCGTGCGGCCCGGGTTGAGCGCCGAGGAGGCGCTCGCGGGCGCCCCCGAGGCCGAGGACGGGCGTTTCCGCGTCCCGCAGATCCTGGAGGAGGACGCGTGAGCGCCGTGTCGGAACTCGTCCGCTGGGACGCCGCGCGCCTGGCGGAGGGGCTGCGCGCGAAGGTGGTCTCCTCCGAGGAGGTCGTGCAGGCGCACCTGGAGCGCATCAAGGCCGTCGACGGCCCGACCTCCGGGCCGAACCCCGACGGGGTGCACGCCTTCCTGCACGTCGACGCCGAGGGGGCGCTGGCCCGCGCGCGCCAGGTGGACGCCGACCGCGCCGCCGGCGCGGTGCTGGGCCCGCTGGCCGGGGTGCCGATCGGCGTCAAGGACGTGCTGACCACCAGGGGCATGCCCACGACCTGCGGCTCGCGCATGCTCGCCGGATGGGTGCCGCCGTACGACGCGACCGTGGTGCGCGAGCTGCACGCCGCAGGTCTGGTGGTGCTGGGCAAGACGAACATGGACGAGTTCGCGATGGGCTCGACCACCGAGCACTCCGCGTTCGGCCCCACCCGCAACCCGTGGGACCCCACCCGCATCCCCGGCGGTTCCGGCGGCGGTTCCGCCGCGGCGCTGGCCGCGTTCGAGGCACCGCTGACGATCGGCTCGGACACCGGCGGTTCCATCCGCCAGCCCGCCGCCGTCACCGGCACCGTCGGCGTCAAGCCCACCTACGGCGGGGTCTCCCGCTACGGGCTGGTGGCGCTGGCCAGCTCCCTGGACCAGGCGGGCCCGTGCGGGCGCACCGTGCTGGACACCGCGCTGCTGCACGCCGTGATCGCCGGGCACGACCCGTACGACTCCACCTCCATCCCCGAGGCCGTGCCGGACGTCGTGGGCGCCGCGCGGCTCGGCGCCGGCGGCGACCTGACCGGTGTGAAGGTCGGCGTGGTGCGCGAGCTGTCCGGCGAGGGCTACGAGCCGGGCGTCCTCGCCCGGTTCACCGAGGCCCTCGACGAGCTGCGCGCCGCCGGGGCCGAGGTCGTCGAGCTGAGCCTGCCGAACATCGTGCACGCCCTGGCCGCGTACTACCTGATCCTGCCCAGCGAGGCGTCCAGCAACCTCGCCAAGTACGACGGCATGCGCTACGGCCTGCGGGTCACCCCCGCCGGCGACGGCGTCACCGCCGAGCAGGTCATGCGCGCCACCCGCGCCGCCGGTTTCGGCGACGAGGCCAAGCGCCGCATCATCCTGGGCACCTACGCGTTGTCGGCGGGCTACTACGACGCCTACTACGGCAGCGCGCAGAAGGTCCGCACCCTCGTGCAGCGCGACTTCGCCGCCGCCTTCGGGCGGGTGGACGTGCTGGTGTCCCCGACGGCGCCGACCACGGCGTACCGGCTGGGGGAGAAGCTGGACGACCCGCTGGCCATGTACGCCGGCGACGTGGCGACCATCCCGGCGAACCTCGCCGGCATCCCCGGCATGTCCCTGCCGGTCGGGTTGTCCGACGGGCTGCCGGTGGGGCTGCAGGTCCTCGCGCCGCAGCAGGCCGACGACCGGCTGTACCGGGTGGGTGCCGCGCTGGAGGCGCGGCTGACGGCGACGTGGGGCGGCCCGCTGCTGGCGCAGGTCCCGGAGTGGAAGGGGTTGTCCGCATGAGCACCACCGACGTGGAGCTCGTCGACTACGACGAAGCCGTGGCGCAGTTCGACCCGGTGCTGGGCCTGGAGGTCCACGTCGAGCTGTCGACCGTGACGAAGATGTTCTCCGCGGCGCCCACCGAGTTCGGCGCCGCGCCGAACACCCAGGTGGACCCGACGTCCCTGGGCCTGCCCGGGGCGCTGCCGGTGCTGAACGCCAAGGCGCTGGAGTCGGCCGTCCGCATCGGCCTGGCGCTGAACTGCACGATCGCGTCGTACTGCCGCTTCGCCCGGAAGAACTACTTCTACCCGGACATGCCGAAGAACTTCCAGACCTCCCAGTACGACGAGCCCATCGCGTACGACGGGTGGCTGGACGTCGACGTCCCCGCCAGCGAGGACGGCTCCAAGCCGGCGTTCACCTACCGGGTGCAGATCGAGCGCGCCCACATGGAGGAGGACACCGGCAAGTCCCTGCACGTGGGCGGCTCCACCGGGCGCATCCACGGCGCGGAGTACTCCCTCGTGGACTACAACCGCGCCGGCATCCCGCTCATCGAGATCGTCACCAAGCCCCTGGAGGGCACCGGTGACCGCGCGCCGGACGTGGCCCGCGCCTACGTGGCGACCCTGCGCGACCTGCTGCGCGCGCTGGACGTCTCGGACGTGAAGATGGAGCAGGGCTCGCTGCGCTGCGACGTGAACCTCTCGCTGCGCCCGACCCCGCAGTCCCCGCTGGGCACCCGCTCGGAGACGAAGAACGTCAACTCGCTGCGCTCGGTGGAGCGGGCCGTGCGCTACGAGGTCTCCCGGCACGCCGCCGTGCTCCGCTCGGGCGCGAAGGTGGTGCAGGAGACGCGCCACTGGCACGAGGACACCGGCCTGACCACCTCGGGCCGCGAGAAGTCCGACGCGGAGGACTACCGCTACTTCCCCGAGCCGGACCTGGTGCCGATCACGCCCGACCCGGCGTGGGTGGAGGAGCTGCGCGCCACGCTGCCCGAGCCGCCGGCGCAGCGCCGCAAGCGGCTGCAGGCCGAGTGGGGCTTCTCCGACCTGGAGATGCGCGACACCGCCAACGCCGGCGCGGTCGACCTGGTGGAAGCCACCGTCGCAGCGGGCGCCTCCCCGGCCGGCGCACGGAAGTGGTGGACCGGCGAGCTCTCGCGCCGCGCCAACGCCGAGGGCGTGGAGCTGACCGCGCTGCGCGTGGGCCCGGCCGACGTGGCCGAGCTGCAGGCGCTCGTGGAGGCCGGCACCCTCACCGACCGCCTGGCCCGCGAGGCGCTGGACGGCATGCTCGCCGGCGAGGGCTCGGCGGCCGAGGTCGTCGAGGGGCGCGGCCTGGCCGTCGTCTCCGACGAGTCCGCGCTGGTGGCGGCCGTGGACGCCGCGATCGCCGCCAACCCCGGCGTCGTGGAGAAGATCCGCGGCGGCAAGGCCCAGGCCGCCGGTGCGCTCATCGGTGCGGTGATGAAGGAGATGCGCGGCAAGGCCGACGCCGCCCGCGTGCGCGAGCTGGTCGTGGAGCGCGTCGGGAGCTGACCGCCGCGCCCACCGGGCGAGCACCCCCGCCGGAGGCCGGCGGGTCCTGAGGGACCCGCCGGCCTCCGGTGTCCCCGGGACCCACCGTCTTCAGCGTCCTCTCAGCGTCCCCGTGCCAGCCTGCGCGCCGGCAGCACGGTGGACGAGCGGGAGGACAGGGGCGTGGCGGTCGTCGACAACGGGCGTGACCAGCGGAGCCCGGCGGCGCACGGGGGCGGCAGGGGCTTCCGCCCCGACGTGGAGGGGCTGCGGGCGGTGGCCCTCGGCATGGTCCTGCTGTTCCAGGCCGGCGCCCCCGTGGTCCGCGCGGGCAACATCGGGGTCGACGTGTTCTTCGTCATCTCCGGGTTCCTCATCACCGGCCTGCTGGTGCGCGAGGCGGGACGGACCGGTCGCATCTCGCTGCGGGACTTCTACGCCCGCCGGGTCCGCCGTATCCTGCCCAGCGCCGCCGCCGTGGTGCTGGCCACCCTGCTGGGCGCCGCGCTGCTGCTGCCGGCCGAGCGGGTCTCCGCGATCGCCCGCGACGCCGTGGCGGCGAGCCTGCAGGTGGCGAACTGGTGGCTGCTCTCGTTCGGGCACGACGAGCTGGGCGAGGAGGTGGCCCACAGCCCGCTGAAGCACTACTGGACGCTGGCGGTGGAGGAGCAGTTCTACCTCGTGTGGCCGCTGCTCGTGCTGGTGGTCGCCCGCCGCGCCCGCGCCGGCCGCCTGCGGCGCGACCTCGCCGTGGCCCTGGCCGTTCTGAGCGCCGCCTCCTTCGCGGCGTGCGTCGTCCTCACCGCGCGCGCGGGTCTGTTCGGTTACCTGAGCACCGTGACGCGGGCGTGGCAGTTCGGTGCCGGCGGGCTGCTGGCCCTCGCCGTGCCGTGGATCGCGGCCCGCTGCGCCGACGGGCGCGGCGCCGCGCTGCTGCGGTCCGCGGGCTGGGGCGGCGCCCTCGCGCTGGCGCTCAGCGCCGTCGTCGCCAACCGCCTGCCGTACCCGGGGAGCATCGCCCTGGTGCCCACGCTGGCCGCGGTCGCGCTGATCGCCGCGGGGACCTGCGGTTCGGGTCGCGGCTCGGTGGGGCGGGTGCTGTCGTGGGGCCCGTTGCGCGCCTGCGGACGCCTGTCGTACGTCTGGTACCTGTGGCACGTGCCCGCCGCGGTGCTCGCCGTCGAGGTGCTGGGCGCCACCTCCTGGTGGGCCGTGCTGGCCGTGGAGCTGGCGGCCGTGGTGCCCGCGCTCCTCACGGCCCGGTTCGTGGAGGGCCCGCTGCGGTTCTCGCCGCTGGTGGCGGCCTCCGCCCGCCGCGGGCTCCTCCTGGGGGCCGTCACCACCGCGCTCACGCTCACCGCGGGGCTCGCGCTGGCCTGACGCGCCTGCACCCGTCCGGGTGCCGGTGGGCCCGGACGGCGTCCCGGCTGCCTACTCTGCCCCCGTGGGCCCGGGGCGGACGTCGTGAAGGTGCTGGTGGTCGAGGACGAGGTGGCCCTCGCCGAGACCCTGCGCCGGGGCCTGTCCGCCGAGGGGTTCAGCGTGGACGTCGCCCACGACGGGCGCGAGGGGTTCTGGCGGGCGAGGGAGCTCGCGTACGACGTGCTCGTGCTGGACCTCATGCTGCCGCTGCGCAACGGCTACGAGGTGTGCCGCGACCTGCGCGCCGCCGGCGTGTGGACCCCCGTGCTCGTCCTGACCGCCAAGGACGGCGAGTACGACGAGGTCGACGCCCTCGACCTGGGCGCCGACGACTTCCTCACCAAACCGTTCTCCTTCCCCGTCCTGGTCGCGCACCTGCACGCGCTGGTGCGCCGCGGCGCCCCCGAGCGGCCGGTGGAGCTCGCGGCCGGCGACCTGCGCCTGGACCCCACCACCCGCCGGGTGCACCGCGGCGCGGTGCCCGTGGAGCTGACCGCGCGCGAGTTCGACCTGCTGCACCACCTGATGCGCCACCGCGACGAGGTCGTCAGCAAGGCCCGCATCCTCGACGCCGTGTGGGACCCGCACGCCTGCACCGACCCCAACGTGGTGGAGGTGTACGTGCGCTACCTGCGCCGCAAGATCGACGTCCCGTTCGGGCGCGCGGCGATCCAGACGGTGCGCGGCGCCGGTTACCGGCTGGCCGCCGACGGCGGCTGACCCCCGCCCACCGGCTCGTCGCCCACCGGCTCGTCGTCCGCTCCGTCCGGCTCGTGCGCGGCCAGCGGCAGGCGCACCTCGAACACCGCGCCCGGGCCCGGCCGCGCACCGGTGCAGCGCACCGAGCCGCCGTGCGCGGCGACGGCCCCGGCGACGATCGCCAGCCCCAGCCCGGTGCCGCCCGAGGCGCGGTCCCGGCTGCCCTGCAGGCGCACGAAGCGGCCGAACACCCGCTCGCGCTCGGCCTCCGGCACGCCCGGGCCGTCGTCGGTGACGCTCAGCACCGCCTCGGGGCCGGCGGCGTGCACGGCCAGCACCACCCGGCCGCGCGCGTGCCGGGCTGCGTTGTCGATGAGGTTGCGCACCACCCGCGTCAGCTGACCCGCATCGCCCAGGACGCGCGCGGGCGCGGTGCGCACCACCACCTCAAGCGCCGTGCTGGCGCGAAGCCGGGCGCCCTCCGACTCCACCAGCTCGTCCAGGTCCACCTCGGCGCGCGCCGGTGCCGCCGCCCCCTCGTCGGCGCGGGCCAGCAGCAGCAGGTCCGCGACCAGGCGCTCCAGCCGCACGGCCTCGCCGCCCACCAGGTCGGCGAACTCCGCGGGCGCGGTGGCGCCGGGGTGCAGGCGCTGCACCTCGGCGGCCGCTCGCAGCGTCGCGACGGGGCTGCGCAGCTCGTGGCTGGCGTCGGCGACGAAGCGCCGCTGGGCCCGCTGCGAGGCGGCCAGGCGCGCCAGCATCGCGTTCATCGTCCGCGCCAGGCGGGAGACCTCGTCGTCGCCGGCGGGCACGGGCACCCGGCTCTCCAGGTCGGTGGAGGTGATGCCGTCGACCGTGCGGCGGATCGCCTCCACCGGGCGCAGCGAGCGCCCCACGAACACCCGGGTGGCGGCCCCGGCGGCCACGAGCAGCAGGGCGCCGCCACCGGCGAGCAGCACGGCGGCGGTGCGCAGGGTGGCCCGCGCGCCGGCGGTGCTCTCGGCGACCACGACGGTGTACCGCCGGCCGTCCGCGCTCGCGCCGAGCACGGCCACCAGCCAGGGCCCCTCGCCCAGCGCGGGCAGCGTGCGCACCCGCACCTCGTCCTCCGCGACCGCCGGCAGCCGCAGCGACAGCGGCGGCAGACCGCTGAGGGCGCGGCTGGCCGTGACCACGGCCCCGTCGGTGACCACCTGCACGTGCGTGCCGCGGGCCTCGTCGGCGCCGACGAGCGCGTCCAGCCGTGCGCGGGCGGCCGGGTCGGTGCCCTCGAGCACCCCGGGGGTGACGGCGACCCGCACCAGCCGGGCCTGCACCAGCGCGGCTGTGGCGACCGTCTCCAGCAGGGAGCGGCGCAGCACCAGCAGGCCGGCGGTGCCGGTGGCGACGGCGATCAGCGCCAGCACCAGCACGGCCGCGACGGTGGAGCGCACCCGCATGCCCGCTGCGGCCCACCAGCGGGCCGGGTGCGTGCGGGGCGCCGCGCGCGCGGGCTCGACGGGTGCCACGGGTCCCTCCCGGTGGTTCGGTGCAGGGGCAGGCTAGCCAGCGCGGCCCGGCGCGGGGGTGTCGCGGGCGGCCCCGCTCGCCCGTCCGGGGGCCTCCCCCTAGGTTCGGGGGCATGGAGCTGAGGGGTGAGGTGGCGCTGGTCACCGGCGCGGGCAGCGGGCTCGGCGCCGCGATCGCGCAGGAGCTGGCCGCGGCCGGTGCGAAGGTCTGGGTCAGCGACGTGCGCCAGGAGGCCGCGGACCGGACGGTCGCCGCGATCGCGGAGCGCGGCGGGGCCGCCGCACCGCTGGTGCTGGACGTCGGCGACCCGGTGGCGGTGCAGGCCGCGGTCGCCTCGGTGCGCGACCAGGACGGGCCCGTCGACGTGCTGGTCAACAACGCCGGTTTCGACGTGTGCACCCCGATCGAGCACCAGACCCCCGAGCAGGCGCAGCGCGTCGTCGCCACGAACCTGCTGGGGCCGATGTACCTGGTCGCGAACACCTACCCGGCGATGCTGGAGCGCAACCACGGCTACGTGGTGAACACCCTCTCGACCGCGGCGCGGCGCGTGTGGACGGAGGCGTCGGCGTACGCGGCGAGCAAGCACGGGCTGCGCGCCTACACCGCCGCGCTGTTCAAGGAGGCCCAGCGCGACTGCAAGCAGCGCCACGGCTCCATCGGCGTGGGGGTCAGCGGCCTGATCCCCGGCGGCATGGCCACGCCGTTCGTCACCGACCGCTTCCCCGACGCGGACCTGACGAAGCTGCAGGAGCCCGCCACGGTGGCGCGGGCGCTGATGACGGTGTTCGCGACCTGGCCGGACAGCGTCGTGCCCGAGCTGGCGGTGCTGCCGCCCGGCGAGACGTCCTGGTGACGGGGCCGGCCCACCGCTGACCCCGGCCGCCCGCGCGCACCGGGGCGGCGCGCACGTCGTCGACCCAGCGCGCCCTCGGGGCCGCGTCAGCCGCGGCGGGTGACCGTCTCGCGGTGCGCGGCGCGCAGCGCCAGGCCCGCCAGGAGCGCCGCGCCGCCGAGCACCCAGGCCAGGTGCACGAGCACGGGCTGGGTGGCTGCGCCGGTCAGCGCCTCGACGTCGCGGTCCTCCACGACCGCGCGGAGCACCAGCTGGCCGAAGTGGTACGTCGGCAGCCAGCGGGCGACGTCGCCGACCGCGTCGGGCAGTTGCGACAGCGGCACCAGGAACCCGGACGCGAAGGACAGCGGCAGGAAGACGACGTTGGTGACGACCACGGCCGCGCGCGGCCGGGCGAGGTAGGCGATCGCGAAACCCAGCGGGCTGGACGCGAGCACCCCGGCGACCAGCAGCGCCCCCAGCGCCAGCCAGCCCCCCGCGGCCAGGCGCACACCGCCGGCGACGGCGGCGAACGCGCACAGGGCGGTGACCATCAGCACGCCGTGCACGAGCCCCGCGCCCAGCTTGCCCAGCTGGTACGCCCCGGCGGGCACCGGCGTCGCGGCCAGCGTCCGCAGCCACCCGCGGCCGCGGTCCTTCGCGACGTCCTCGCCGAACACGACGATGCCCAGGGTCAGCGCGCCGTAGCAGCCGAGGCCCGCCAGCATCGCCAGGCCGGTGGGCGTGCCGCCCGGCAGTTCACCGCCCGCGTTCGGCAGGGCGAAGACCGCGTACAGGATCACGGGCATCGCCATCCCGAGGACGGCGAACTCGGGCGTGCGCAGGCCCGCGCGCACCTCGGTGAGCACCGCGAGGGCGAGGAACCCGGCGCGCGGGCCGGTGGGCCGGGCGCCGGCGGGGGAGGCGGGGACGGCGGGGGAGGTCATCGCTGCGCTCCGGGGTCCGTGAGGGGGCTCTGCAGGGTGAGGTCCAGGAAGGCGGTCTCGAGGTCCCCGTTCCCGGCGAGGGACGCGGGGGTGCCGTCGGCGACGACCCGGCCGGCGGCGAGGACGACGACGCGGTCGGCGGCGGCCGCGGCCTCGGCGAGGTCGTGGGTGGCGAACAGGAGCGTCGCGCCACCGGCGGCGGCGGCACGGGCCTGGGACCAGAACGAGCGGCGCGAGAGCACGTCCATCGCGGCGGTGGGTTCGTCGAGCAGCAGCAGTTCCGACTGCCCGACGAGCGCGAGGGCCAGCAGCAGCCGCTGGCGCTCCCCGCCGGAGAGGGCGGTCACCGTCCGGCCGGCCCGTGACGTCAGCCCCGTGCGCGCCAGCACCTCGTCGACGGGCAGTGCGCGGGGGTGCGCGCGCCCGACGAGCCGGACCAGTTCGCGCACCGTGACCTGCTCGGGCAGCCCGGCGGACTGCAGCATCGCCCCGACGCGTCCGCGGGCCGCGGCGGGCGGCCCGCCGAGGACCTCGACCCGCCCGGCCGTGGGCCGCACGAGGTCCAGCAGCACGTCGAACGCGGTGCTCTTGCCCGCCCCGTTCGGCCCCAGCAGGGCCACGATCTCGCCCTCGTCCACGCGCAGGTCGATCCCGTCGAGGGCCCGCACGGGCCCGTGGGTCTTCACGACCCCGGTCATCTCGATCGCGGCCACCACCGCCTCCTCCCGGTAGGGGGTCGACGCTAGGAGCGCGACCGGCACCGCCCGCAGTGCCGGAGGTCACCACCTCGGACCGTGACCTCCGGCAGGGGTCGCGCGCGCGGCGGCGCTCCTACGATCGGCGGGTGCCCACCGGTGCCGAGGAGCGCGCGACGGCGGTGACCGGCTTCGTCGCCGTCGCCGCCGTCGGTGCGGCCACCGCCCTCGGGCCCTGGGACGGCGCGCCGGGGACCCGCACCTGGTGGTGGGTGGCGTACGCCCTCTTCGCCGCCGCGTTCGTCGCCGACGACGTCGCCGACCGCCGCGCCCCCGGGCCGCGACCCCGCTGGCTGCCGCGGGGAGCGCTGCTGGCGGTGCAGGTCGCCACCGCCCTGCTCGCGTGGTCCCTCGCCCCGGGGGCGAGCTGGACGGCCGTGCTCTTCGTCGTCACCGTCGTCCCCGCCGCCCTGCTCCTGCCCCTGGCGGGGACCGTCGCGCTCGTGGTGCTGCAGAGCGCCGCCGTCGTGGCCGGGACGGCCCGCGCGGGTGGCGGCACGGACCAGGTCGTCGTCGTGGGCCTGCTGTACGGCGCCTTCCAGGTCTTCGCCGCCCTCGTCGTCCTGGCCGGCCGGCGCGAGGCCGAGCAGCGCGCTGCGCTCGCCGGGGCCCACGCGGAGCTGCGCGCCGCCTCCGCCCTCCTGGCGTCGAGCGCCCGCGACGCCGAGCGGCTGCGGATCGCGCGCGACCTGCACGACGTCGTCGGCCACGGCCTGACCGCGCTGGCGCTGGAGCTGGAGGTCGCCTCCCACCGGGCGAGCGGCCCCGCGGCCGAGCACGTCGCCCGGGCCCGGTCGATCGCGAAGGACCTGCTGGGCGACGTGCGTTCCGCCGTGGGCGGTCTGCGCGGGGAGGTGCGCGGGCTGGAGGCGGCCCTGCGCGAGGCGGTGGGGGGCGCTCCCGGCCTCGAGGTGGTGCTGGCGGTGCGGGAGGAGGGCCCGGTGGACCCGGACCGGGCGCTGGTGGTGGTGCGCTGCGTCCAGGAGCTCGTGACGAACGCGCTGCGCCACGCCGCCGCCCGCCGCCTGACCGTGGACCTCACCGCCACCGCCGCGGGGCTGCACCTGCTCGTGCGGGACGACGGCCGCGGCACCCGGCACCTGCGACCGGGCAACGGCCTGACGGGCATGGTCGAGCGCGTGGAGGACACCGGCGGCACGATCCGCTTCTCCACCGCCCCCGGGCGGGGCTTCACCGCCGAGCTGGAGGTGCCCGCGTGATCCGCGTCGCCGTCGTGGACGACCAGACCCTGGTGCGCCAGGGCATCCGCAGCCTGCTGGCGCTCAGCGACGAGGTGGACGTGGTGGGGGAGGGGGACGACGGCGAGAGCGCGCTGGCGCTCGCGGCGGGCGGCGGTCTCGACGTGCTCCTGCTGGACCTGCGGATGCCGCGCCGCGACGGGTTGTGGGCGCTGGGGGCGATGCGCGAACGGGGTCTCGCCGTCCCCGTGCTCGTGCTGACGACGTTCGACGACGACGAGCTCGTCCTCGCCGCGCTGCTCGCCGGGGCCCGCGGTTACCTGCTGAAGGACGTCACCCTGGAGCACCTCCTGAGCGCGGTGCGGACCCTGGCCGACGGGGGGACCGCGCTGGAGCCGGCGCTGACGGACCGGCTGCTGCGCGCCGCCGCCGCGGCCCGGCCGGCGGCTCCGGCCGGGCTGCTCGCTCCCGAGCCGCTCACGCCGCGCGAGCTCGACGTGCTGCGCCTGGTCGCCGCCGGGTGGTCGAACAAGGAGATCGCCGCCGCGCTGCACCTGGCCCCGGGCACGGTGAAGAACCACGTCACGGCGGTCCTGCTCAAGCTCGGTGTCCGCGACCGGACGCGGGCGGTGCTGCGGGCGCTGGAGCTGGGGTTGCTGGGGGGGGTGAGGTCTTCCGGCGAGCCGCGTCGTTCCCTAGGCTGACGCCGGTCGACCGGGGAGGTCAGGGGTGCGGTTCGTCGAGCGGGACCAGGTCGTCGTGGTGGGTCTGCCCGTGGTGGGCACCTTCGACCAGCTCGGCGCGCTCGTGCCCGCCGCGTGGGAGCGGGTGCTGTCCCGCCGCCACGAGCTGCCCCGGCCGGAGGGCGGGTACGCCGAGTTGAGCACCTACCTGGGGGACGGCACGTACCACGAGGTCGTGGGGGTACCGCTGCCCCGGCCGCCGCAGCGCCCGAGCCGGTGGGTGGTGGCCGTGGCGCCGGCGGGGCTCTACGCCCACCACCGGTACGAGGGGCCGGTGCGGGGGATCGGCGAGGGGTTCGGCGCGCTGCACGAGTGGGTCCGCGCGCAGGGCCGCACCCCCGGGGACCTCAAGCTCGACGTCGGGTACGCGGCGGACGGCGCCGAGGGCCCGCACGACCTGCACGTGGACCTGCTGCCCTGAACGCGGGGGCTCCGGCACCCCGTCAGCGCAGCGGCACGCTGACCAGCCGGTCGTCACCCGCTCGGGGCTGACCGCGGAAGGTGTTGGACGTCAGCACCCACAGGGAACCGTCCGGGCCGACCTCGACGGTGCGCAGCCTGCCCAGCGCCCCCTCCAGGTGGGCCTGCGGGGTGCCGGTGGGCCCCTCGGGGGTCATCGGCACCCGCCACAGCCGCTGTCCGCGCAGCGCGGCGAGGTACACGGCGTCGGGCGTCACGACGAGGCCGCTGGGGGAGGCCTCGTCCGTGCCCCACGTCTGCACCGGTGCGACGAAACGGCCCCCGCCGTCGCCGGGCCCCTCCACCTCCGGCCAGCCGTAGTTCCCGCCGGGGCGGATGACGTTCAGCTCGTCGTAGGCGTCCTGGCCGAACTCCGCCGCGATGAGCCGGCCGGTGGAGTCCCAGCCCAGGCCCTGCGGGTTGCGGTGCCCGTAGGACCACGTCGGCGAGCCGGCGAAGGGGTTGTCCGGCGGCACCGCCCCGTCGGCGGTGATGCGCAGGACCTTCCCGCCGAGGGCCCGCGGGTCCTGCGCGGCCCGCCGGTCCTCCGCGTCACCCGTGGCGACGTAGAGCATCCCGTCGGGCCCGAACGCGATCCGGCCCCCGTTGTGGACGGTGCTCTCGGGGATGCCCGTCAGGATCGGCCGCGGATCGCTGAGCCGGTCGTCCGCGTACGTGTAGCGGACCACGCGGTTGTCGTCCCGGGCGGTGAAGTACAGGAACACCTGCCCGTCCTGCGCGAACCCCGGGGACAGCGCGATGCCGAGCAGGCCCCCCTCCCCGCCGGGCACGACGCCGTCGACCCTGCCGTCCTCGCCGGTGGCGGTCACCTGCGTCAGCACCCCGGGGCCCGTGCGCACCACGCGCGCCTGGTCCCGCAGCGTCACCAGGGCGGTGCCGTCGGGCAGGACGGCCATCCCCCAGGGCACGTCCAGGCCCGTGGTGATGTCCTGCGGGTCGCCGGGGACGCCGACCGCCGGTGCGGAACCGGTGGAGGGGTCGGTGCTCGCGGTCGGGCTCGCGGTCGGGCTCGAGGTCGGGCTCGAGGTCGGGCCGGGCGTGGCCGGTGCGCCGCCGCCCGCGCTCCCGCAGGCGCCGGCGAGCAGCGCGGTCAGCAGGGCCGCGGTGGTCCGCGGCCCCGCGGGGCGGTGCGTCGTCCGGCGCATGCGGCCATCGTCACCCGCGCGGGGCGGGCGCGCACGGCCTCGCCGGTAGCGTGCGGGCGTGAGCGCCCGCGAGCCCCTCGTCGTCAGCCTCCCCTCCCCGTCCTGGGTCCGCGCCGTCGGCCCGCTGGAGGGTGCGGACCTCGTCGTCTGGGACGGCGCCGGCGCTCCGCCCGACCCCGCGCCGGCCCTCGTCGTCCCGCCGTACGTGGCGACCCCCGACCTGGGCGGGGTCGCCGGCTGCGGCGCCGTGGAGGCCGTCCAGCTGATGACGATCGGTTTCGACGGGGTGCCGCAGCAACTGCCCCCCCGCGTCGCGCTGTGCAACGCGGCCGGCGTGCACGAGGCCTCCACCGCGGAGCTCGCCGTGGGCCTGGTCATCGCCCGGCTGCGGGGCGTCGACGACGACGTGCGCGCGATGGCGGACGGGCGCTGGGGACCCTCGCGGCGCACCGCCCTGGCCGACCGCCGCGTGCTCGTCGTGGGGTTCGGCGGTGTCGGGCGCGCGGTGGCCGCCCGCCTGGCGCCGTTCGAGGCCGCGGTGACCGCCGTGGCCTCCCGGGCGCGGGTGCAGGACGGCGTGCCGGTGCACGCCCCGGAGGACCTGCCCGCGCTGCTGCCGGAGCACGACGTCGTGGTGCTGGCGTGCCCGCTGACCGAGAGCACCCGGGGCCTGGTGGACGCGGGTTTCCTCGCCGCGATGCCGGACGGTGCCCTGCTGGTGAACGTCGCCCGCGGCCCCGTGGTGGACACCGCCGCCCTGCTCGCGCAGGTGCGCACCGGGCGGCTGCGCGCGGCGCTGGACGTCACCGACCCCGAGCCGCTGCCGGCCGACCACGAGCTGTGGCGCACCCCCGGGGTGCTCGTCACCCCGCACGTCGGCGGCAACACCAGCGCCTTCCGCCCGCGCATGGTGCGCCTGGTGCGCGAGCAGGTGCGTCGCCGGCTGGACGGGCGGGAGTGGCTGAACCTCGTCCGGTGACGCCCCCGGGCCCGGGGTCAGGCCGCCCAGAGCGCCGTCAGCGCGTCCCCGGCCTGCGGACGACCGCAGTGGAAGCCCTGCAGGTAGTGGCAGCCGGCCTCGGCGACGTGGTCCGCCTGGGCGGCGGTCTCGACGCCCTCGGCGACGACGCGCAGGTCCAGGCTCGCGGCGACGGTCACCACCGCGTCCACCAGGGCCCGGCGGCGGGTGTCGTGCTCCAGGCCGGCGATGAAGCTGTGGTCGATCTTGGCGATGCGCACGGGAAGCTCCACCAGGCGCGACAGCGAGGAGTAGCCGGTGCCGAAGTCGTCCACCGACAGGGGGTGCCCGCGACGCTGCTGCTCGTGCAGGCCGGGCAGGACCTGGGGGTCGCTGAAGCTGTTCTCCAGCAGTTCCAGGCCCAGCTGCTCCGGCTGCAGGTGGTGGGTGCGCAGCGCGTTCGTGAGCGTGGTCGTCAGGGCGGGGTCGACCAGCTCGCGGGCGCTGAGGTTGACGTAGGCGGTCCGCGGGGCCCGCTCGCCGAGCTCGCGCTGCCAGCGGTCCATCTGCGCGCACGTCTGGTCGATGACCCACTGCCCGATGGCGACCATCAGCTCGGCACCGGCGGCCAGGTCGATGAACTGCGCCGCCGTCAGCAGCCCGAGCTTGGGGTGCTGCCAGCGCAGCAGGGCCTCCACGGCGTGCAGGCCGCCGGCCGGGTCGGTGATCGGCTGGTAGTGCACCTGCAGCTGCCCGCGCGGCAGGGCCTGGACCAGCTGGCGCTCCAGCCTGCGCGCGGAGCGGTGGGGCTGCGACGCGGCGGCGCCGGCGGCCGGGTCGTGGCGCTGGTCGTGCTTGGCCCGGTACATGGCCTCGTCGGCGTCGGCGAGCAGGTCGTCGGCGCTGCGGTGCTCGTCGCTGAGGGCCACGCCGGCGCTGGCGCGCACGATCAGCTCCACCCCGCCGATGCGCAGGGGCTGGGCCAGCGCGCGGCGCAGGCGGGAGGTGACCGCGTCCACGTGCTGGGCCAGCTCGGCCGGCTCGCCCCGGGGCAGGTCCTCGCACAGCACGACGAACTCGTCCCCGGACAGGCGGGCGAGGGTGTCCTCCGCGCGCAGCGCGGCGGCCATCCTGGTCGCCGCGGTGGCCAGCACGGTGTCGCCGGCCGCGTGGCCGAAGGTGTCGTTGACGGCCTTGAAGCGGTCCAGGTCGATGAAGAACACCGCGACGACGCGGTGGTGGCGGCGGGCGGTGCGCAGGGCGTGCTCGAGGCGGTCGAAGAGCAGCGTCCGGTTGGGCAGGCCCGTCAGCGGGTCGTGGGTGCTGCGGTGGGCCAGTTCCTGCTGGGCGCGACGGGCCTCGTCGCGGTCGGCCGCCATCACGAGGTAGGAGACGGCGACGTGCGCCAGCAGGTGCGCCGCCCCGAGGTCCTCGGCCGTCCAGGGTCCGGCCCGGTGCCGGTAGAGGTCCAGCACGCCCCAGGTGCGGCCCCGGCTGAGCAGCGGGACGGCCACCACCGAACCGAGCCCGAGCTCGAGCGCCCGGCCGACGAACTCCGGCCAGGCCGTCTGCGCGGGGTCGCCGAGGTCCTCGACGACCACGTCCGCCCGGGAGTCCGCCGCGTCGCGGCAGGGCCCTTCCTGCATGAGCTGCTGCAGCCGTTCGACCGCGTCGACCGCGTCGTGGTCGGCGTGCACGAAGCGGGCGGCGCCGTCCTCGACGATCATCACACCGATCCCGTCGACGGCCAGCTGCTGCGCGGCCACGTGCGCCAGGCGCCGCAGCAGGTCGTCGGGGGTGAACTGCCCGGTGGCCGCTGCGGCCAGCTCGGCCACGGCGTCCAGCAGTGCTCGGGTGGTCATCGGCGGCCGGGGCCGCGGGCGTGGTGTGGACGGTCCATGGAGCAGCTCCGCTCCCCGTGCCGGTGAGCCGCTGTCCGACTCGGTGCCACCGATCCTAACCGCTCGGCGCTCGCCGTGCCCGGGCCCGTGGCGACCTCTTGAACCCGCAAGCTAAAGCCATTAGCTTGATGTGCCGTGACCACTCCGGACCTCCTCGCCCGCCCCGGCGGCCGCATCGCCACCACGAGCCGCGGCACCGGCCCCCTCGTCGTCGCCGTGCCCGGCATGGGGGACACCACGAGCGTCTACCGCGACCTCGCCGGCCCGGTGCTCGACGCCGGGTTCCGCCTCGTCCTGGCCGACCTGCGCGGCCACGGCGCCTCGGACACCACCTTCCGCGAGCACGGCGACGAGGCCACCGCCGCCGACCTCGTCGCGCTGCTGGAGCACGCCGGGGAACCGGCCGTGCTGGTGGGGAACTCGATGAGCGCCTCGGCCGCCGTCCTCGCGGCCGCCCAGCGCCCGGACCTCGTGGCCGGCCTGGTGCTCATCTGCCCGTTCCTGCGCCCCACCGGACCGCGCTGGGCCGCCCCGCTGCTGCGCGGCCTGTTCCGGGTGCTGCTGGCCCGCCCGTGGGGCGCCCGTGCCTGGACCGCGTTCTACGGCCACCTCAACCGCGGGTGCACCGCGCCCTGGCTGACCGAGCACCTCGGGGAACTGCGCGCCCGCCTGGCCGACCCCGCGCGCCTGGCCCAGCTGCGGCGCCTGGCCGTGTCGCTGGACCACTCCGTCGTCCCGCCCGCCCTGCCCCGCGTGAGCGCCCCGACCCTGCTCGTCGTCGGCGAGCTCGACCCCGACTACCGCGATCCCGCCGCCGAACTGACCTGGATGGCCGGGCAGCTGCCCGCGGAGGCGTTCCTGGTGCCGCGGGCGGGGCACTACCCGCACGCCCAGCGCCCCGACCTCGTCGCCCCCCGCGTCGTGGAGCTCGTGCAGCGCGCCCACCGCGCCCACCGCGCAGCTCGCACGGGTTCCGCCGGTGCCTAGGGCCGGGCTCTCGCGCGAGGTGGTGGTGGCGCTCGCGGTGGAGCTCGTGGCCGGTTCGTGGTCCGGGCCGGCGGGACTGTCGCTGTCGGCGGTGGCCGCCCGCGCCGGGGTGGCCACCCCCAGCCTCTACAAGCACGTCGGCTCGCTGGCCGAGCTGCGCGCCGAGGTGGCGCTGGTGGGGGTGCGGGAACTGACCCGCGCCTGCACCGCGGCGGCCCTCGGCCGGCAGGGCGAGGACGCGCTGCGGGCCCTGGCCCGCGCCGTGCGGGGTTTCGCCGCCGAGCGGCCCGGGCTGTACGCGGCCGCCCAGGTGGACGCGGCCACCGGCAGCACCCCGGAGCTGGCCGCCGCGGCCGGTGACCTCGTCGGGGTGTTCACGGCCGTCCTGCACGGTTTCGGCGTCCCGCCCGAGCGCCACGTGGACGCCGTGCGCTCCGTCCGCGCGGCCGTGCACGGTTTCGCCGTCCTGGAGGCGCAGGGGGGTTTCCAGCTCCCCGACGACGTCGACGGGAGCCTGGAGACGCTGCTCGACGTCCTCGCCGCCGGGTTGCGCTCGCTCGGGCCCTGACTCAGCGCCCCGGAGCCCGGGGCAGGCGGGTGTCCAGCACGCGCAGCACCAGCGCCAGCACGATCCCCGCCACCAGCACCGCACCCGTCCCCAGCAGCGCCGCCGCGTACCCGGCGGACGCCGCGTCCAGGAACGGGTACGGGTACCACCCGGTCGCCGCCCCGTGCGCGAACGTCCACGCCACCCACGCCAGCGGCCACGCGAACGCCAGCAGCAGCGTGCGCCGCTCCAGCCGCGGCCGCGGGCCGAACAGCACCCACCCGGCCAGGGCCGCCACGGGGGCGGCGTGGTGCTCGACGGCGTTCACCCACCGGTCGGCCCCGTCCAGCCGGACGCCCGGGGCGAGCAGCGTCGTGTACACCACCCCGGTGATCGCGATGCCCAGCAGCGCGTCCAGGCGCAGCACCCGCCACCCGGCGCCGTCGCGGTCCGGGCGCAGCGCCAGCGTCGCCGAGACGGCCAGCACCAGCAGGTTGCTCTGCACCGTGAAGTAGCTGAACAGCCGCAGCAGGTCCGTCCCCGTGCCCGCGGCGGCGGTCACCACCTGGAACGCGAGGCACGCGCCGACGGCCACGGCGAGCGCGCCGTGCCAGGCGCGCGAGGCCGCCCGCCACGACGGCCCCGCGGCGGCCCCGCGCCCGCCGTTCAGCCCGCCGTTCAGCGCGCCCCCGCCGCCGCTCCGTACCGGCGCACGACGAGGTCCACCAGCAGCGGGTGCGGCCCCATCGGCTCGGCCACGGCGTCGGCGCCGGCGCCCGCCAGCCGCCGGGAGAACACCCCCGGTGCCAGCAGGTAGCTCGCCACCGCGACCCGTCGCGCTCCCGCCGCGCGGGCGGCGGCCACCGCGTCCGCGACCGCGGGTTCCTGGGCGGACAGGAACCCGCAGGTCACCGGGGCGCGCAGCCGGGCGGCGAGCAGGTCCGCGGCGGTGCGCACGTCGGCCTGCGCGACGGCGTCGGAGGAGCCGGCCGCGGCCAGCACGACCGCGCCGTCGAAGGCCGCCGGGTCCTCGCCGAGCGCCTCACCGAGGCGCTGCAGCACCACGTCGGTCACCTCCGGACCGGGACCGAGGGCGGCGGCCGCCACGGACAGCCCCGCGCCGGCGGCGACGGCGTCGGCGATGTCGACGCGCACGTGGTAACCGCTGGACAGCAGCAGCGGCACCACGACGCCGCGGCGCCCGGCGCCGGTCAGCTCGCCGACCACGTCGGGCAGCTCGGGACCGTGGACGTCGACGTGGGCCGCGCGCACGTCCAGGTCGGGTCGGGCGGCGGCCACGGCGGCGCGCAGCGCGTCCACCGTGCGCCGGCCGGTCTCGGAGCGGGTGCCGTGCGAGCAGGCCACGAGGACGGGCGGGAGCGCCGCGGCGCCCGTCCCGGGGGCGGGCGCGGGGGTGGCTGCGGGGGTGCTCGGGGGTGCGCTCACGAGTTCTCCACGACGTCCAGGCGGTAGCCGCGCTTGACCAGGGTGCGCACGAGGTCCGGGGTCGGCAGCCCGCTGCGCAGCCGCGCGACCGTCACCTCCACCGCGTGCGCGTCCTGCGCCCCGGGCAGCTCGGCGAGCAGTTCGTCGCGGGCCACGACGGCCCCCCGCGCGCGGGCGAGGCGGCGCAGGACCGCCAGGGGCCCGGGGGCGAGGTCCAGGACCTGCCCGTCCAGCACCGCCGCCTGCGCGCGCAGCACGAGCTCCCCGCGGGGGGTGCGCACGCGGTCCAGCGGGTTGGCCGCCAGGTGCTCGGTGAGGGTGCGCAGCAGCGCTCCCAGCCGCCAGCGGTCGGGCACCAGCGGGTCGACGCCCGCCGCGCGCAGCGGCTCGGCGGTGACGTCGCCGACGGCGCAGGCCACGACCCCGCCGGCGAAGGCCCGCACGACCTCCTCGCGCCGGCCCGCCGCGTCGGCCGCGTCGAGCAGCGCGACCGCCCCCGGGGCGCTGGTGAACGTCACCGCGTCCAGCCGGCCGGCGACGATGAGCTCCACGAGCCGCTGCACCGCCTCGGGGTCCTCCGGGGGCAGCCAGCGGTACACCGCCACGCCCCGCACGCGGGCCCCGGCGGCGACCAGGGGCTCGAGCTGGTGCTGGTCGGCGGCGCCGTGCAGCTGCACGACGACCGATCGGCCGGCCACGCCCTCGTCGACCATGTGCTGCACGGCCTCGGCGGTCTGCTCCGAGGACGCCGACCACGCCTCGCGCAAGCCGTTGGCGCGGATCGCGCCGGTGGCCTTGGGGCCGCGCGCCAGCAGGCGCGCGGAGGCGAACGTGGCCAGCAGGTCGTCGGCCAGGCCGGCCGCGTCGGCGGCCTCCACCCAGCCGCGCAGCCCGATGCCGGTGGTCACGAGCACGTCGTCGGGCGGGTCGGCGATGACGTCGCGCGTGCCGGCCAGCAGCTGCTCGTCCTCGCTGAGCGGGACGATCCGCATGGTGGGGGCGTGCACGACGCGGGCGCCCTTGCGGGAGAACGTGGCGATCATGTCGTCGGATCGGCGGTCGCTGGTCACGCCGATGCTCACCCCGAGCAGCTGGGGTGCAGCCGCCGCGGTGTCCGGCGCGGCGTCCGGAGCGGGCGGGGTCTGGGCCGCGGGTGCCGCGGCCGGCATGTCGTTCACCCTCCCGGACAGTAGGCGACGGCGCCGGGCGGCGCCACGACCTCCGGCGCGGGCGCGGACGACGGGCGGGCCGCGGCGACCTCCCCGACCGTCGCGGCCAGGTCGGCCACCGCGCCGACCACGACGACGGCGGGGGAGCGCACGCCCCGCTCGGCGGCCACGGCCGCGATCCGCTCCAGCGGCGCGGTGGTGGTGCGCTGGCGCGGCGTCCACCCCTCCTCCACCACGGCCACGGGGGTCGCGGGGTCCTTGCCGTGGGCGACGAGGCCGGCGGCGAGGGTGGGCAGCGTCGACACGCCCATCAGGACGACGAGGGTGCCCTCGAGGGCGGCCAGCGCCGTCAGCGCGGTGCCGTCGAGCGCGTCGTGGCCGGTGACGACGGTGACGGAGCGGGACAGGCCCCGGTGGGTGACGGGGATCCCGGCGGCCGCGGGCACCGCGAAGGCGCTGGTCACGCCCGGCACGACCTCCACCGGGACACCGGCGGCGCGGCAGGCGAGGACCTCCTCGCCACCGCGGCCGAGGACGTAGCCGTCGCCGCCCTTGAGCCGCACGACGTGCCGCCCGGTGCGGGCGGCCTCCACCAGCAGGCGGTTGATCTCCTCCTGCGGCACCGGGTGGTGGTCGGGCGTCTTGCCGACGTCGACGACCTCGACGTCCTCGCCGAGCTCGGCGAGGACGCCGGTGGGGGCCAGGCGGTCGACCACGACGAGGTCGGCCTCGGCCAGGCGCCGGCGGCCCCGCAGGGTCAGCAGGTCCACCTCCCCCGGCCCGCCGCCGACGAGCGTGACGCGCCCCGGCCGGCCCGGCTCGCGCCCGCCGGCGCGCAGCGGGGCGCCGCCGGCGTCCAGCCAGCGGCCCAGGGCCTCCTTCAGGGCCCGTGCCCGGCGCGGGTCGCGGCCGGCGGAGACGGACACGGTGACGTCGCCGCCGGTGCTCCCGCGGCGCACCACGGCCGGGGTCCAGGCCGTCGAGGCCGCGGCGTCGTCGGCGCGCACGCACCAGGTGCGCCGCTCCTCCGCGGCCGCGGCCAGCGCCCCGTCGGTGGCCGGGTCGCCGGTGGCGGTGTGCACGAGCCAGGCGCCGTCGGCGTCGGCGGCGACCGCTTCGCGCTCGTGCCACGTCAGGCGCGGCAGCAGGTCGCGCAGGTCCTCGCAGACGGCCGGGGCGACCACGTGCACGTCGGCGCCGGCGGCCACCAGGTCCGCGGCGCGGCGCGCGGCGACGGGGCCCCCGCCGGCCACGAGGACGCGGCGGCCCGCCACGTCCAGGTGCAGCGGGTAGGGCACCCGGTCCGCGCTCGTCACAGCTCCACCGTGACACGGCCGTCGGGCCCCACCGAGCAGGGGTGCACGGTGAGCGGCGGCTGCCCGCTGGTGGACTCGCCGGTGCGCAGGTCGAAGGTGTTCAGGTGCAGCGGGCACACGACGACCCGCTCGTCGATCTGCCCGTCGGCCAGCGGCCCGCCGGCGTGCGGGCAGGCGGCCTGCACGGCGCTGACCCTGCCGCTGCGGTGGCGGAACACCGCGACCTGCGTCTCGCCGACGGCGAAGGCGCGTCCCTCACCGACGGGGATCTCCTCCAGCGGGCACACGTCGTGGCGGGTCGTGGTGGAACGGGTGTCGACGCTCATCGGGAGACCTCCGCGGTCGTGGGGACGGCACCGGAGTTGGAGTGGACCGCGGGGAGCACCCCGCCCGGGGCGCCGGCGGGGCGGTGCGGCACCAGCGGCAGGTCCACCAGGGGCAGCGAGGGGCGGAACTGGCCGGGCGTGACGGGCTGCTCGCCCTCCTGCCACGGGTCGCGGTAGTTGTCGACCGTGGCCTGGATGCGCTCGTCGAGCCCGGCGGCCATGCCGTCGCTGTCCTCGACGAGGACGGCGCGGACCCGCTCGATGCCCAGCCGGGGCACGAACTCGTAGGTGCGTTCCAGCCAGTTGCCCCACTCGCGGTAGAACTGGATGAACCGGCCGGTCAGCGCGATGACCTCCTCGGGGGAGTCCACAGTGGCCAGCAGGTCGGCCTTGCGCACCGAGGCGCCGGCGGCGCCGCCGACGTGCACCTCCCACTTCCCGCCGCCGACCGCGACCACGCCCACGTCCTTGACGTACGCCTCGGCGCAGTTGCGCGGGCAGCCGACGACGCCGAGCTTGAGCTTCGCCGGGGTCTCGATGCCCTGGAAGCGGGTCTCGAGGTCGATGCCCAGCTTCGTGGAGTCGCCCAGGCCGAAGCGGCAGAAGTCGGTGCCCACGCAGGTCTTCACGGTGCGGAAGCTCTTGCCGTAGGCGTACCCCGAGGGCATGCCCAGGTCCTTCCAGACCTTCGGCAGGTCCTCCTTCTTCACGCCCAGCAGGTCGAGCCGCTGCCCGCCGGTGACCTTGACCATGCCGACGTCGTACTTGTCCGCGACGTCGGCGATCTTCCGCAGCTGCTCGGGGGTGGTGACCCCGCCCTTCATCTGCGGGACGACGGAGAACGTGCCGTCGCGCTGGATGTTGGCGTGCACGCGGTCGTTGATGAAGCGCCCGTCGCGCTCCTCCTCGATGCCCTCGGGCCACATCATCCGCAGCAGCGAGGTCAGGCCCATCTTGGACTTGGCGTCCTCCTCGCCGCCGGGCGCCAGTTCGCGGAAGACGGCCGAGACCGACTTCAGGCCCTTGGCGCGGATGGCGGCCATCAGTTCCGGCTTGGCCATCGGGACGCCGGGCACGTACCAGTTCGCGGACTCGTCGACGGTGAGGTTCCCGCCGGCGGCCCACTCGGTGATCTGCTCCACGACGGACTTGCAGGAGCCGCAGCCCTTGGCGGCCTTCGTCGCGCCCATGACGGCGTTCAGGGAGGTGGCGCCGCCCTCGACCGCCTGCACGATCGCGCCCTTGGTGACGCCGTTGCAGTTGCAGACCTGCGCGTGGTCGTCGAGCTCGGCGACCCCGACCTCCTCGGCGGGCGTGCCCAGGTCGAACAGCAGCGACATGCGCTCCTGGGGGAGCGGCAGGTTCTGGTCGAAGGCCTGCTGCAGGAACGTCGTTTTGCGCACGTCACCCAGCAGGGTGGCGCCCACGAGGCGGTCGTCGCGGATGACGACGTTCAGGTAGACGCCGCGGTGCGGTTCGGAAAACACGACGAACTCGTCGTCGTCGTTCTCCGGTCCCGGCAGGCCCATCTGCACCAGGTCGACGCCGGCGACCTTCAGCTTCGTGGCGGTGCGCGAGCCGTGGTACTCCGCCGCCGGGTTCGCGCCGGTGAGGTGGTCGGCCAGGACGCTCGCCTGCTCCCACAGGGGGGCGACCAGACCGTAGGTCTGGCCGCGGTGCTGCACGCACTCGCCGACGGCGTACACGTCGCCTGCCCCGCCCTCGCAGCGCATCCGGTCGTCCACGACGATGCCGCGCTCGACGTCCAGGCCCGAGGCCAGCGCCACGGCGGTGTTGGGACGGATGCCCGCGGCGACCACGACCAGGTCGGCGTCCAGGACGCGCCCGTCCGGCAGTTCGACACCCGTCACCCGGTCGGTGCCGTGCACGCCCTTGGTGCGCACCCCGGTGTGCACCGTGATGCCCAGCCCCTCGACGACCCGGCGCAGCACCCGCCCGGCCTCGGGGCCGAGCTGCTGGTTCATCAGGTGCTTCGGCGAGTGCACGAGGTCGACCTGCAGGCCGTGGGTGGCCAGGCCGTGGGCCGCCTCCAGGCCGAGCAGGCCACCGCCGATGACGACGGCCCGGCGGTGCTCGCGCGCCGCGGCGAGCAGCGCCCGCGTGTCGTCGAGGGTGCGGAACCCGAACACCCCGTCCAGCATCGAGCCGTCCTCGCGGCGAAGCCCCTCCATGGTCGGGAAGAACGGCGACGAGCCGGTGGCGATGACCAGCACGTCGTAGGGCGTGGTGCCGCCCTCGGCGTCGTGGACGACCTTGGCGAAGGTGTCCACGCGGGTGACGGCGACACCGGCACGCAGGTCGATGCCGTTCTCCGTGTACCAGGGCAGGGAGTTCAGGAAGATCGAGTCCTCCTGCTCCTGGCCGGTCAGCACGTGGGAGAGCATGATCCGGTTGTAGTTGCCGTACGGCTCGGCACCGAAGACCGTCACGTCGAACTGCTGCGCGCCGCCGCGCTCGAGGACCTCCTCGACGGCGCGAACGCCGGCCATGCCGTTGCCGACGACGACGAGGCGGCGCTTGTGGCCGCGCTGCTGCGGCAGGGCCGAGGTGCGGGTGGTGGTCGCGGTCACGGGGATCAGACCTCCACGAGTCCGAAGTCGACGACGACGGTGCCGCTGACGCCCTCCGGCGCCGCGACACGCAGTTCCAGGGTGGCGGGCGCCTCGACGTCCTCCACGATGCGCAGCGGGACGTGCACGGACGACCTCGCTCCCACGGGGAACCAGCGCATGGCCACCCCGTCGCGCAGCAGGACCACGCTGATCAGCTCGTCGCAGGAGTTGCCCGCACGCAGGTACACGGGCTGCGCGCGCACGCCGTCCGGCACCGTGTAGGAGGGTGCGCCCTCCAGCGCGCTGGGCTTCTCCAGCCCTGCGCCGGTGAAGGGGTGCGCGCCCTGCAGGAATCGGGGGGTGGAGCTCACGGGGGGTCCTCCTGGTGGTCCGGTCTGGGTCCTGGCCGGGCGGGACGTCAGATGCTGCTGCCGGCGAAGCGGGTGGCGCGGCCGTGCACGTAGACGACCGCGGTGACGACGCCGCAGACGGCGTAGAAGGCGATGAAGCCGGTGAGGGCGGGGGCCAGCGAGCCGGTGTTCGTGATGGAGGTGGCGAACACGCGCGGAATGATGAACCCGCCGTAGGCGCCGATGCCGGCGGCGATGCCGATGCACGCCGCGGCCTCGCGCTTGGCCAGAGTCAGCGCCGCGGTGTCGCCCGGGGTGATCCCGGCGCGGAACACCGCGGGGATCATCCGGTAGACCGAGCCGTTGCCCATGCCGCTGGCGACGAACAGCACGAGGAACGAGCCGAAGAACAGCGCGAAGCTGCCGATGCTCAGCGCCGCGACGACGCCGATCGCCCCGGCGGCCATGACGGCGTAGGCGCCGATGCTGACGGCGGCACCGGACACCCTGTCGGACAGGCGGCCCCCGTACGGGCGGGCGAGCGATCCGACGAGGGCGCCGATGAACGCCAGGGTCAGCGGCACGGCCGGCAGGCCGATGAAGCCCCAGTCGAAGGAGACCTCGGGGAACTCGCGCTGGATGAGCGTGGGGAACACCCCGGCGTAGCCGATGAACGAGCCGAAGGTGCCGATGTACAGGAAGGAGATGATCCACGTGTGCTTGTTGCGCACGGCGGCCGCGTAACCGGCGAAGTCGGCCTTCGCGGCGGACAGGTTGTCCATGGACCGCCACGCCAGCACCGCGGCGAGCACCGCCAGGGGGATGATCACCAGCCCGGCGCGCTCCAGGGCCAGCCCGCCGCCGATGACGACGATGATCGGCACGGTGAGCTGGACCACGGCGACGCCGAGGTTCCCGCCGGCCGCGTTGAGGCCGAGGGCGGCGCCCTTCTCCCGCTCGGGGAAGAAGAAGGAGATGTTCGCCATGCTGCTGGCGAAGTTGCCGCCGCCGACGCCGGCGGTCGCGGCCACGAGCACCATGACCCAGAACGGTGTCTGCGGGTTCTGCACGACGACCACCAGGCCGGCGCAGGGGACGATCAGCAGCAGCGCCGAGACGATCGTCCAGTTGCGCCCGCCGAAGCGCGGCACGGCGAAGGTGTACGGGAAGCGCAGCGTGGCGCCCACCAGGTTGGGGACGGCGATCAGCCAGAACATCTGGTCGGCGGTCAGCGAGAAGCCCGCGCCGTTCAGCGACGGCGTGACGATCGTCCACAGCTGCCAGACGGAGAAGCCGAGGAACTCGGCGAAGATGGACAGCCGCAGGTTGCGCCGTGCGGCGGGACGGCCCGTGGACTCCCACTGGGCGCGGTCCTCGGGGTCGTAGTGGTCGATCCACCGGCCGGGACGGGGCCGCGGGATCGTGCCGAGCGCCGGGTCGCGCTCCTCGGTGACGGCCATGTGCTGACTCCTCGCTGGGGTCGGGTCGTGGCACCGACGGTAGGCAGGGCGTGTTACCGGCCTCGTTCACCCGTGTTTCGCGGGCGACACGTTGTCCTCACCCCCCGGACCCGCTGCTGTGAGGCCGCGCGGTGGACGCCGCCCCGGTGGGCGTCCCGTCAGTAGACGTCGCGCAGGTACCGCTTGTCCGCGGCCAGTTCCTTGACGTGGTTGGCGGCCTCCTGGTCGTCCATGCCCCCGTGCACCTCCGCGATCCGCCGCAGCGCGGCGTCGACGTCCTTGGCCATCCGGGTCGCGTCGCCGCACACGTAGAGCGAGGCGCCCTCCCGCAGCCACGCCCACAGCTGCTCACCGTGCTGCAGCATGCGGTCCTGCACGTAGACCTTCTCGTCCTGGTCGCGCGAGAACGCCAGCGTCAGCCGGGTGAGGAAGCCGTCCTCGCGCATGCCCTCCAGCTCCTCGCGGTAGTAGTAGTCCGTCGCGGAGCGCCGCTCGCCGAAGAAGAGCCAGTTGCGACCGGTGTGCCCCAGAGCGCGCCGCTCGTGCAGGAAGGCCCGGAACGGCGCCACGCCCGTGCCCGGGCCCACCATGATCATCGGAGTGCCGGGGTCGGACGGCGGGCGGAAGGAGGTGGCCGGCTGCACGAAGACCGGCACCCGCTCGCCCTCGCGGCAGCGGTCCGCCAGGAACGTCGAGCACAGCCCGCCGCGCTCACCGCCGTCGACCTCGTAGCGCACCACGCCCACCGTCAGCTGGACCTCGTGCGGATCCACCAGCGGCGAGGAGGAGATCGAGTACTGCCGCGGCTGCAGCCGCTTCAGGACCGCCGCCCACTCCTCGCCGTCGGCGCGGGCGGGGAAGCGGGCCAGCACGTCGGCGACCGAGCGCCCGTGCAGCCAGGCGCGCAGCTCCCCGGCGCGCTCCGGGGCGAGCAGCCCGCCGAGCTGGCCGGTGCGGGTGCGGGCGGCGACCAGCCGCAGCAGGTCCGGGCCCACCCGCCGCAGGTCCAGGTGCCGGGTGGCGGCCTCCCGCCAACTGGTCCCGCCGACGCCCTCCAGGTGCACCGCGCCGTCGGCGGGCAGGCCGGTGGCGCGCAGGAAGTCCCGCACGTCCGCCTCGTCGTTGACGGCCCACACCCCCAGCGCGTCGCCGGCCCGGTAGGTCACGTCCTCCGGCAGGGCGAAGCCGAAGCGGCGCACCTCCTTGCCGGAGGACGGCGCGGTCAGGCGCTCGTTGCGCACCAGCGGTGCGGGGACCGGCGCGCTGCGGCTCCCGCCGCGCGCCGGCCGGACCGCCGGCGCGGGGTCGGTGCCCACCCGGGGGGCGGGGACGGTGGCGGGGGCCTGCGCGGGCGGTCCCAGCCGTTCCAGGACCGCGCGGAACCAGCGCTCGGCCTTGTCCTCCTCGCCGGGCTCGCAGTCGGCGCGCTCGGCGAGGCGCGCCGCCCCCAGCTCCTCCAGGCGCTCGTCCAGCCGCCGCCCGTGCCCGCAGAAGTCGGCGTAGCTGGAGTCGCCCATGGCGAGCACGGCGAACCGGGTCGACTCCAGCCGGGGGGCGTCGGACGCGCTCAGCGCCGACCACAGGGCGGCGCCGTTGTCGGGGGCGTCGCCGTCGCCGAAGGTGCTGGTGACCACCAGGACGGTGCCCGCCCGCGCCACGGACCCGGGGTCGGCGGTGTCCATCCCGCGGAGGTCCACGGCGTACCCGCCGGCGCGCAGCTGCTCCGCGAAGGCCGCGGCGCGCTCCTCGGCGCCGCCCGTCTGCGAGGCCCACAGCACGGTCACGCGGTGCCCGGCCGGCTCCTGGACCGCACGCTCCGGCGCGCGCGAGAACATCCCCGCCAGCACCCCGTCCACCCAGGTGCGGGTGCGGTCGTCGAACGGCGCGGTCGGCGGGAGCACCGGCACGCCCGTGACCCCCTCCTGCCGGCGCCCCCACAGCAGGCCGTCGAGGTAGGTGCGCTGCACCTCGTCCAGCACCGGTGCCGCCCCCGCGGCGAGGAGGGCGGGCTCGTCCCCGTGCCCGGCCGCCGCGGGAGCGGCCGGCGGCGGCCCCACCCGGGTCAGGCGCACCGCGCACGCTTTGAACTCCGGCTGGAACGAGACCGGGTCCACCGCGTCGTTCGTCACGGCGTTGACGGCGAGGTACTCGCCGTGCGAGTCGTTCCAGTGGAACGGCGCGAAGCAGGTCCCCGGCTGCACACGGTCGCTGACCCGAGCGGGCAGGACGGCCCGCCCGCGCCGGGAGGCCAGCTCGACGAGGTCGCCCTCGGCGGCGCCCAGGGCGCTCGCGTCCTGCGGGTGCAGCTCCAGGAACGGCGCGGGGTTCAGCTTCGTCAGCTTGGCGACCTTCCCCGTCTTCGTCATGGTGTGCCACTGGTGCGGGAGCCGGCCGGTGGTCAGCAGGAAGGGGTGGTCCTCGTCGGGCAGCTCGGCGGGGTCCACGTGGGGACGGGCGTGGAACTGCGCCCGCCCGTTCGGGGTGGCGAAGCGGAAGCCGTCACCGTCGCGGTACCGCACCGGGTTGCGCCGCCCCTCGTCGCCGGGCGGGCTGGGCCACTGCGCCGGCCCGCCGCGCAGCTTGGCGTGGTCGATGCCGCGCAGGTCGTAACCGGTCGCCGGGTTCGCGAAGCGGCGGATCTCCTCGAACACCTCCTCGGCGGAGTCGTGCGCGAACGCCTCGCCGTACCCGAGCGCGGTGGCGACCATCGCGATGAGCTTCCAGTCGGGCAGCGCGTCGCCGGGTGCGTCCACTGCCTGCGGCAGCAGCGTGAGGGTGCGCTCGGAGTTCACGGTGACGTACGTGGACTCCGCCCACAGCGCCGCCGGCAGCAGCACGTCGGCGTAGGCGGTGGTCTCGGTGTCGGCGAAGGCGTCCTGGCAGATGACCAGGTCGGCGGCCTCCAGGCCCTCGATGACGGTGCGGCGGTTGGCGACCGAGGCGACCGGGTTGGTGCACACGATCCAGCACGCCTTGACCTCCCCGGCGGCCATCCGCTCGAAGACGTCGATCGTGCCGGTCCCGGCGTCCGGGCGGATCGTGCCGCGCGGCAGGCCCCACACGTCCTCGGTGAACGCCCGGTCCTCCTCGACGAGCACGGAGCGCTGCCCGGGCAGGCCCGGGCCCATGTACCCCATCTCCCGGCCGCCCATCGCGTTCGGCTGGCCGGTCAGGGAGAACGGCCCGCTGCCGCGCCGGCCGATGGCGCCGGTGGCCAGGTGCAGGTTGCACAGGGCGTTGGTGTTCCACGTGCCGTGGGTGCTCTGGTTCAGCCCCATCGTCCAGCACGACATCCACTCGCCGGCCTCGCCGATCCAGCGGGCGGCGGTGCGCAGGTCCTCCTCGGGCACCCCGGTGACCGCGCTGACGGCGGCGGGGGAGTAGTCGGCGAGCATCGCCTCGACGGCGTCCCAGCCGTCGGTCCACCTCTCGATGAACCCGGTGTCGACGTGACCGGCCCGGACGAGCAGGTGCAGCAGTCCGTTGAGCAGCGCCAGGTCGGTGCCGGGGCGGATCTGCAGGAACAGGTCGGCGCGCTCGGCGGTGGCCGTGCGGCGCGGGTCCACCACGATCAGCTTCGCACCCGCCTTGAGGCGGTCCGCCATGCGCAGGAAGAGGATCGGGTGGCAGTCGGCCATGTTGGCGCCCGTGACCAGGAAGACGTCGGCGTGGTCGAAGTCGTCGTAGGAGCCCGGCGGGCCGTCGGAACCCAGGGAGGACTTGTAGCCGGCCCCGGCGCTGGCCATGCACAGCCGCGAGTTCGACTCGAGGTGGCGGGTGCGCAGGTACCCCTTGGCGAGCTTGGTCGCCAGGTACTGCGCCTCCAGCGACATCTGCCCCGACACGTACAGGGCGACCGCGTCCGGGCCGTGCTCCTCGACGATCGCCCGCAGCCGCGCCGCGGTCCGCTCGACCACCTCGTCCAGGCGCGCGGCGACCGGTTGCGTGCCGCGCTCGGGGCGCACCTGCGCACGCTCCAGGCGCCCGCCGGCCCGCATGAAGTCCGCGCTGGTGGCGCCCTTGGTGCACAGCCGCCCCCGGTTGGCGGGGTGCTCGGGGTCCCCGCTGACGCCCTGGACCACCCGGCGCCCGGTGGTCGCGTCGGTACCGACCTGCAAGAGCATCCCGCAGCCCACGCCGCAGTACGAGCAGGAGGTGCGGACCGTCCGCCGGGAGGCGTCGGCGGGGATCTCGGGCGCCATGCACTCAGCACAGCCCACGCGTGTTTCCGGATCGTTTCCCGGCCGTCACGCCGGCGCTGCCTCGTCCTCTCAGCGCCGGCGCAGGCCCGTGAGCACCGGGGCGCCCGTCCCGGCGGTAGGATGCGCCCCGCCTGAGCCCGCCCGCCGCGCCAGGCCACCCACCCCGCCGGCCGCCCGGCCCGCGGGGACGCACGCCCGGGCCGGCGCACCGGGGCGAGGAGAGGCACCGATGGACGAGCTCACCCTGCTGCAGGTCAGCCACCGCTACGACGTGGACGTGGCCACCCTGCACCAGCTCGTCGGCCGGCGGCTGCTGCCGGCGCCGACGTGGACCGACGGCCGGCTGGGCTGGCGGGCCGAGGACGTCCGCGAGCCGCTGCGCGGGCTGGGGCTGACCCGCCGTTGACCCACTGCTGACCCGCCGCTGACCCGCTGCTGCTGCCCCCGCCTCAGTCGTCGCGCAGGTCCAGCCGGGCCACCTGCGCCTCGTCCAGCTGCACGCCGAGCCCGGCCGTCGACGCGCGCAGCTCGTCGACGCTGCGCGGTCCCACGACGGGGAACGTGGGGAACGGCTGGGCCAGCACGAACGCCAGCGCCACCGCGGTCGCCGGCACGCCCAGCTGCGCCGCCAGCTCCTCCGCCCGCCGCTTGCGCTCGAAGTTGGCGTCGCTGTAGTAGCAGCGCACCAGGTCGGCGTCGCGGCGGTCGGCCGGGTCGGCGCGGGCGAAGAAGCCGCGGGCCTGGGAGGACCACGGCAGCAGCGGCACCTGCCGCTCGGTCAGCCAGCGCTTGGAGGCCGCGTCGGTGACGTGCCGGCACCCGGCCCAGGGGACGTCCAGCGCCTCGGCCAGGCCGAAGTGGTTGCTGAGCACCGAGAAACCCCGCTTGCCGTTCGCGGCGGCCCACGCGTTCGCCTCGTCGAAGCGCTCCGTCGTCCAGTTGGAGACGCCGAACACCCCGATGCGCCCGGCGTCGGCGTGCTCGTTGAGCACGTCGACGAACTCGCCCACCGGCACGTCGGGGTTGTCGCGGTGCAGCAGGTACAGCTCGGCGCGCTCGCGCTGCTGGTTCTCCAGCGACTCCAGCAGCTGCCACGTCATGCCCTGCGGGGTGCACTCGGGGGTGTGCCCGCCCTTGGCGACGACGACGGCCTCGGAGTGCAGCCCGCGGTTGGTCAGCCACTGCCCCAGCAGCTTCTCGAAGCGGCCCCGCCCGTACCACCAGGACGTGTCGAACGTCGTCCCGCCGGCCTCCCAGAACGCGTCGAACAGCGCGGAGGCGTGCGCCAGGTCGGGCTGGTTGTCCACGCCCATGACGATGCGGGACAGGGGTTTTCCCAGCCCGGGGACCACCCCGTAGCGCATCGGGTTCGGGGAGGCGACGCGCAGCGGCAGACCGGAGGCGGTCGGGATCGCGGCGGTGTCGCGCTCGAACGGGTAGCGCACGCCGACCGCCGCGCGCCAGCGGTCCAGGACCGCGGAGGTGGCCAGGGAGTCGTCCAGGGAGTGCTCGGCGGCGCCGGCCGAGACGTCCTCGCCGCGGCGGGCGGCCTCCACCAGCCGTGCCAGCGCCGCCGCCTCGGCGGCGTAGGGCAGGTGCCCCTCGGTCCCGGGGCCGAACGTGAGGACCTGCTCGGGTTCGCCCGCGCGGCGCACCACGATCCCGGTGCCGGCCCCGATCGCCCACGGGTCGGCCAGGTGGATCGAGCCGGCCGTGCCGTGCACGGCCACCGCAGGTGGTTCGGCCAGCCGCACCCCGGTGCGCACCGTCGCGGTGACACCGCCGTCGGCGCCGCCGTCGACACCGCCGTCGAACTCCAGGGCGGCCACCGCCCACTCGTCCACGCCCGTGGTCCCGACGGTCCCGCCGCCGCGCAGGGAGGTCAGCACCGCCGGCCGCCCCAGCGCGGCGCCGGCCACCGCCCGCGCCATCGTGACGGGGTAGCCGCCCACGTCGAGGACGCCGCCGCCGGCCAGGTCCGCGTCGAAGAGGCGGCCGGTGGGGGAGGCGGCGGCGAAGGAGAAGCTCGCGTCGACGTGCAGCACCCGCCCCACGGCGCCGGATCGCACCAGGTCCAGCAGGGCGCGCTGCTGCGGGTGGAAGGCGTACATGTACGCCTCCAGGAGCACGCTGCCGCTGGTGCGCGCGGCGTCCACGACGGCCATGGCGGTGCCGTGGTTCGGGGCCAGCGGCTTCTCGCACAGCACGTGCTTGCCGGCGCGCAGCGCAGCGATCGCCAGCCGGGCGTGGGTGGTGTGCACGGTGGCGACGTAGACGGCCTCGACGTCCGGGTCGGCCAGGACCTCGGCGTGGGTGCCGGTGCGCGCGCCGGGGGCGACCTCGTCGGCGAACGCGCGCGCCCGCTCGGCGGCGGAACTGCCGACGGCGACGATCCCGCCGGCCCCGGAGGAGGGCAGCTGGGAGGCGAAGCGGCGGGCGATGGAGCCGGGGCCGAGCACGGCCCAGCGCAGGGGAGCAGCAGGGGGCGTCACGGGACGCTCCTTCGCGGTCGTGGGGGATCACCGTGATCGGCCACGGCGGCTCCGGGAGCCTAGGGACGCGCCGCGCGGACGGTCAACGCCCCGCGCCGCCGCGCCCGGGAGCGCCCGGGAGCGCCCGGGGGCGCTCGGGACCTAGGATCCCGGGGTGAGCACCGACACCCCCGCGAACGCCCCCGCAGCGCAGCCGGACGGTCCCGCCGCGGTGCCCGGCGTCGACATCAAGCCCCGAAGCCGCCAGGTGACCGACGGCCTGGGGGCCACGGCCTCGCGCGGCATGCTCCGCGCGGTCGGCATGGGCGACGACGACTGGGTCAAGCCCCAGATCGGCGTCGCCTCCAGCTGGAACGAGATCACCCCCTGCAACCTCTCCCTGGACCGGCTGGCCAAGGCCGTCAAGGACGGCGTGCACGCCGCGAAGGGGTACCCGCTGGAGTTCGGCACGATCTCCGTCTCCGACGGCATCTCCATGGGCCACGAGGGGATGCACTACTCCCTGGTCAGCCGCGAGGTCATCGCCGACTCGGTGGAGACGGTGATCAGCGCCGAGCGCCTGGACGGCTCGGTCCTGCTGGCCGGCTGCGACAAGTCCCTGCCCGGCATGCTCATGGCCGCCGCCCGCCTGGACCTGGCCAGCGTGTTCCTCTACGCCGGCACGATCCTGCCGGGGCGCGCGAAGCTGTCCGACGGCAGCGAGCACGAGGTCACCCTCATCGACGCCTTCGAGGCCGTGGGCGCGTGCGCGCGCGGGCTGATGTCCCGCGAGGACGTCGACGTCATCGAGCGCGCCATCTGCCCGGGCGAGGGTGCCTGCGGCGGGATGTACACCGCCAACACCATGGCGGCCGCGGCGGAGGCGCTGGGCATGTCGCTGCCGGGCAGCGCGGCCCCGCCGGCCACGGACCGGCGCCGCGACGGCTTCGCCCGCCGTTCCGGCGAGGCCGTGGTGAACCTGCTGGCCAAGGGGATCACCGCGCGGCAGGTCATGACGAAGGAGGCGTTCGAGAACGCCATCGCCGTCGTCATGGCGCTGGGCGGCTCGACGAACGCGGTCCTGCACCTGCTGGCCATCGCCTACGAGGCCGAGGTGGACCTGACGCTGGCCGACTTCGACCGGATCGCGGGGGAGGTGCCGCACCTGGGCGACCTCAAGCCGTTCGGCAAGCACGTCATGGTCGACGTGGACCGCATCGGCGGCATCCCGGTGGTCATGCGCGCGCTGCTGGACGCCGGGCTGCTGCACGGCGACACCCTGACCGTCACGGGCCGGACGATGGCGGAGAACCTCGCCGAGATCTCCCCGCCGGACGTGGACGGCGTGGTGCTGCGGGCGCTGGACGACCCGATCCACCGGACCGGCGGCATCACGGTCCTGTCGGGCAACCTCGCCCCGGGCGGTGCGGTCGTCAAGAGCGCCGGGTTCGACTCGGAGGTCTTCGAGGGCACCGCGCGGGTCTTCGAGCGCGAGCGCGCGGCGCTGGACGCGCTGGAGGACGGCACGATCGGCGCGGGCGACGTCGTCGTGATCCGCTACGAGGGCCCCAAGGGCGGCCCCGGCATGCGCGAGATGCTCGCGATCACCGGTGCGATCAAGGGTGCGGGGCTGGGCAAGGACGTGCTGCTCATGACCGACGGGCGCTTCTCCGGCGGCACCACGGGCCTGTGCGTGGGGCACGTGGCGCCCGAGGCCGTCGACGGCGGGCCGATCGCGTTCGTGCGCGACGGCGACCGCATCCGGCTGGACGTGGCCGCCAAGACGCTGGAGGTCCTGGTCGACGACGCCGAGCTCGCGGCGCGCCGGGAGGGCTGGGAGCCGCTGCCCCCCGTCTTCACGCGCGGCGTGCTGGCCAAGTACGCCAAGCAGGTGCGCTCGGCGTCCGTGGGCGCAGTCTGCACGTGAGCCGCCGCGGGGGCGACCCTGTCCAGCACGTGGACCACGTGTCCACGATGCGAGACGGGGCGCCCCGCCGGCTGACACCGCCGGGGTGGGCGACTACCGTGCTGCTCATGCGGTTCCTCGTAGCCATCGGACAGCGCGCCCGCTGAGGTCGACGACGATCGACCCGCCGAGCGCGCGACCCCTCACCCACCTCGCGGCGGAGGGGTCTTTTCGCGTCCGGCGCACCGAGCGGCCGGTCGCGTCCGACGACTGCAGGACCCGAGCCGCACCGCCGAGGAGGACTCCGAGATGGCCCACGAGCCGATCAGCGCCCCGCAGACCAGCACCCAGCAGGCCGGCGAGCACAGCCGCAGCGGCCTGCCCCTGGACCCCACGCTCCCCGTCGCGTCGCTCACCGGCGCGCAGAGCCTGGTCCGCTCCCTCGAGGCGGTAGGGGTCGAGGTCGTCTTCGGCATCCCCGGCGGCGCGATCCTGCCCGCGTACGACCCGCTGATGGACTCCCCGCACGTGCGGCACATCCTCGTGCGCCACGAGCAGGGCGCCGGCCACGCGGCCGAGGGGTACGCGGTGGCCACCGGCAAGGTCGGCGTCTGCATGGCGACCTCCGGCCCCGGCGCGACGAACCTCGTCACCCCGATCGCCGACGCCAACATGGACTCCGTCCCGATGGTGGCGATCACCGGTCAGGTGGCCGCGGCGGCGATCGGCACGGACGCCTTCCAGGAAGCCGACATCGCCGGGATCACCATCCCGATCACCAAGCACAACTACCTCGTGACCGACCCCGCGGAGATCCCGCGCGTGATCGCCGAGGCGTTCCACGTCGCCGGCACCGGCCGCCCCGGCCCGGTGCTCGTGGACATCGCCAAGTCCGCCCTGCAGGCGCGCACCTCCTTCGAGTGGCCCACCTCGGTGGACCTGCCCGGCTACCGCCCCGTGGTCCGCCCGCACGGCAAGCAGGTCAAGGAGGCCGCGCGCCTCATCGCGGCCGCCCAGCGGCCCGTGCTCTACGTCGGCGGCGGCGTGATCAAGGCCGACGCCGCGCCCGAGCTGCGCGCCCTGGCGGACCTGACCGGCATCCCCGCCGTGACGACCCTCATGGCCCGCGGCGCGCTGCCCGACTCGCACCCGTCCAACCTGGGCATGCCGGGCATGCACGGCACCGTCGCGGCGGTGGCGGCGCTGCAGAAGTCCGACCTGCTCGTCACCCTGGGCGCGCGCTTCGACGACCGCGTCACCGGCGAGCTGTCCAGCTTCGCGCCCGGCGCCAAGGTCGTCCACGCCGACATCGACCCCGCCGAGATCGGCAAGAACCGGGCGGTCGACGTGCCGATCGTCGGCGACGCCAAGCTCGTCCTGGCGGAGCTGACCACCGCGGTGGCCGCCGAGTTCGAGGCGAACGGCCGCGCCGACATCGGCGCCTGGACCGCCCAGACCGACGCGTGGCGCTCGACCTACCCCCTGGGCTACACCGCGCCGGACGACGGCACCCTCTCGCCGCAGCACGTCATCGAGCGCATCGGCGCCATCGCCGGGCCGGACGCCGTCTACGTCTCCGGCGTGGGGCAGCACCAGATGTGGTCCGCGCAGTTCGTCAAGTACGAGAACCCGCGCACCTGGCTCAACTCCGGTGGCCTGGGAACCATGGGCTACGCGGTGCCGGCGGCCATGGGCGCCAAGGTCGGCCGCCCCGACACCGTCGTGTGGGCCATCGACGGCGACGGCTGCTTCCAGATGACGAACCAGGAGCTGGCCACCTGCACCCTCAACGGGATCCCCGTGAAGGTGGCCGTCATCAACAACTCCAGCCTGGGCATGGTCCGGCAGTGGCAGACGCTCTTCTACTCCGAGCGCTACTCCAACACCGACCTGCACTCCGGCGACCACTCGACGCACTCCGCGCCGGTCCCGGACTTCGTCAAGCTCGCCGACGCCTACGGCTGCGTGGGCCTGCGCTGCGAGCGGCCCGAGGACGTCGACGCGACCATCGAGAAGGCGATGGCGATCAACGACGTGCCCGTGGTGATCGACTTCCGCGTCCACCGCGACGCCATGGTCTGGCCGATGGTCGCCGCCGGCGTCAGCAACGACCAGATCCAGTACGCCCGCGGGCTGTCCCCGGAGTGGGACCGCGAGGCCGACAGCGACGGCGTGTCCAGCGACGACCCCGCCGCGCAGAAGGTGATCTCCTGATGAGCCGCCACACCCTCTCCGTCCTGGTCGAGAACCGGCCGGGTGTCCTGATGCGCATCACCTCGCTGTTCGCGCGCAGGAACTTCAACATCCACTCCCTCACGGTCGGACCGACCGAGCGCAGCGAGATCTCCCGGATGACCATCGTCGTCGACGTGGAGTCGCAGCCCCTGGAGCAGGTGACGAAGCAGCTCAACAAGCTGATCAACGTCTTGAAGATCGTCGAGCTGGAGGACGACGCCTCGGTCCAGCGCGAGCTGCTGCTCGTGAAGGTCCGCGCCGACGCCTCCGTCCGCGGCGAGGTCGTCGACACCGTGGCGCTGTTCCGCGCGCACGTCGTCGACGTCTCCCCGGACGCGGTCACCGTCGAGGCCACGGGCAGCCCCGGCAAGCTGGCCGCGCTGTTGCGGGTGCTGGAACCGTTCGGCATCCGCGAGCTCGTCCAGTCCGGCTCCGTCGCGCTGGCGCGCGGCGGCCGGGCCATCTCCGACCGCGCCCTGCGCTCGGCCTGATCCGTACCACCGACCCGAACGAAACCCGAGGAGAGAACCCCACGTGGCCGAGATGTTCTACGACGACGACGCCGACCTGTCCAAGATCACCGGCAAGAAGGTGGCGGTCCTGGGCTTCGGCAGCCAGGGCCACGCCCACGCCCTGTCGCTGCGCGACTCCGGCGTCGACGTCGTCGTCGGCCTGAAGGAGGGCTCCAAGAGCCGCGCCAAGGCCGAGGAGCAGGGCCTGCAGGTCCTCACCCCGTTCGAGGCCTCCAAGGCCGCCGACGTCATCATGGTCCTGGTGCCGGACCACCTGCAGCGCGGCTTGTACGCCGAGGCGATCGAGCCGAACCTGACCGCCGGCAAGGCGCTGTTCTTCAGCCACGGCTTCAACATCCGCTTCGGCTACATCAAGCCCCCGGCGGACGTCGACGTCGTCATGGTCGCCCCCAAGGGCCCGGGCCACCTGGTGCGCCGCGAGTACGTCGACGGCCGCGGCGTGCCGGTCATCGTCGCGGTGGAGCAGGACGCCACCGGTGGCGCCTGGGACCTCGCCCTGGCCTACGCCAAGGCGATCGGCGGCCTGCGCGCCGGCGGCATCAAGACCACCTTCACCGAGGAGACCGAGACCGACCTGTTCGGTGAGCAGGCCGTGCTGTGCGGCGGCGCCTCCGCGCTGGTGCAGACCGGTTTCGAGGTCCTGACCGAGGCCGGCTACCAGCCGGAGGTCGCGTACTTCGAGTGCCTGCACGAGCTCAAGCTCATCGTCGACCTCATGTACGAGGGCGGCATCGCCAAGCAGCGCTGGAGCGTCTCGGACACCGCCGAGTGGGGCGACTACGTCTCCGGCCCGCGCGTCATCGACGCCTCGGTGAAGGAGCGCATGAAGGAGGTCCTGAAGGACATCCAGGACGGCACCTTCGCCCAGCGCTTCATCGAGGACCAGGACGCCGGCGCGCCGGAGTTCAAGCGCCTGCGCGCCGAGGCCGAGCAGCACCCGATCGAGGCCACCGGCCGCGAGCTGCGCAAGCTCATGGCGTGGGTGAAGTCGGACGACTCCGACTACGTCGAGGGTTCCGCCGCCCGCTGACCCGGTGCGTCCCGTGCCCCCGCGTCCCTCCCGGGACGCGGGGGCACGGTCGTCCCCGGCGCATCAGCCCTGAGGCACCTCGAACGCCGGGGTGCCGTCGGCGTTCCAGGACAGGCGCTGCACCCGCGCGTGCCGGTTCGGGTCGTACAGCGGGTCCTCACCGTGGAAGCCCGGGTAGTCGCGCGCGTGGAAGACGAACAGGTCCGTCACCCCGTCCTCGGCCACCGTGAAGGAGTTGTGGCCCGGGCCGTACCGGTTCACGTCAGCCCGCGTGGCGAACACCGGTTCGGGGTGCTTGCGCCACGAGGCGGCGTCGAGCAGATCGGCGTCCTCGTCGGCGGTCAGCAGACCCACGCAGTACCGCTCGTCGGTGGCGCTGGCGGAGAACGCCACGAAGACGCGGCCGTTGCGCACCAGCACCGCCGGGCCCTCGTTGACCGCGAACCCCTGCACCTCCCACGGCAGGGTCGGCGTCGCGATCCGCACCGGTTCACCGCCCAGGGCGGTCGGGGAGGCCATCGGGGCGATGTACAGGCTGGAGTTCACGTCGATGCCCGGTTCGCGCTGCGCCCACAGGTAGTAGCGCTGCCCGCGGTGCTCGAACGTCGTGGCGTCGAGCTTGAACGAGCCGAACGGGGTGGTGACCTCCTGCGGTTCCCCCCAGCCGGCGGGATCGCGCGGGTCGGCCAGCGACGACTCGATGACGTACATCCGGATGGCGAAGACGTCGTCGGAGTCGCCGGCCGCGAAGTACACGTACCAGCGGCCGTCGATGCGGTGCAGCTCCGGCGCCCACACGTGACCACCCATCCGGCCGCTGGAGGGACGGCGCCACACGACCGTCTCGGGCGCGGTGCGCAGCCCGGCGATCGTGGGCGCCCCCCGCACCACGATGCGGTCGTACTCCGGCACCGAGCCGGTGAAGTAGTACGTCCCGTCCACCGGCGGGGTGATGAACGGGTCGGCGCGCTGCTCCACGAGCAGGTCGGGGGCGGGTGCGCCGCGGGGCGGGGCGGGCGGGGCGTCGGTCAACGTTCCTCCATCGCAGTCGGGCCCCGAAGGCTAGTGGGGCGCTGCACCGCCGCCGCGCCGATGGAACTCCTCGCGCACCCGCTCCGCACCCGCACCGGTGCGCAGCAGGCTCGCCAGCAGCACCCGCGCCTGACCGCTGCGCAGCCGCCCCGACGCCACCGCCCCCGCGGCGGCGAGGTCGTGCCCGCCACCCCCGCCGCCGTACCCGGTGCTCACCGGGCCCTCGGGCACGCGGGTGGTGACCACCACGGCGACGCCCTCGGCGGTGCAGCGGCGCACGGCCCCCACCACGGCGCTCGTGGTGTTGCCCGACCCCAGCGCCTGCAGGACCACCCCGCGCGCCCCGGCCCCGCGGGCGGCGTCCAGCAGCACCCCGTCGCCGCCCGGGGAGGCGGCCACCACGTCCACGCGCGGCCACGGCGCCTCCGTCCACGCCAGCGCCCCGGTGCGCGGCAGCGGCGGGACGGGGGAGGAGAAGGCGTCCAGGTCGGTGGTGTGCCGCTTGGTCAGGCCCGCCGCCGGGTGCACCCGGCCGCCGAACGCGACGAGCACGCCCCGCCCGCGGGAGGCCGCCGCCAGCGCCACGCGCGCCGCGGCGGCCACGTTGGCCGGCCCGTCCGGCTCGGGGTCGTCGGCGGTGCGCTGCGCGCCGGTCAGCACCACGGGGCGCTCGTCGTCGTGGTGCAGGTCGATCAGGTACGCCGTCTCCTCCATCGAGTCCGTGCCGTGCAGCACCACCGCGCCGCTGACCGCCGGGTCGGCCAGCGCTGCCGCGACCACCTCGCGGACCCGGGCGGCGTCTGCCAGCGTCAGCGAGGAGGAGTCCGCGCGCAACGCCTCCACGGTGCGCACCCGCACGCCCGGGGTGAGGCCGGCGAGCAGCTCGACCGCTCCCAGCGAGGGCGTGCTGATCCCGTGCCCGTCGCGGGTGCTGGCGATCGTGCCGCCGGTGGTCACGACGGCGAGGAGGGGGCCGGCGGTCTCGTCGGGGAGCACCCGCCCAGGATGCCCGGCCGGGTGCCCGCGCCGGGGTGCGGGGCAGGGGGGCCGGTGGGAGGCTCACGCGCATGAGCAACCTCAGCGACGACGACATCACCACCACCCCGCTCGGCGCCGGTGGCGGCGGCGACGCCGACTCCGGCGACAGCGACGCCACCCAGGCCGACCCCTCCGGCTCGGACCCCGCGGGCGTGGACGCGGCCGGTGGCGAGGGCGGCGACGCCGACTCCGGCGACAGCGACTCCACCCAGGTCGACCCCTCCGGCTCCGACCCGGCCGGTTCCGACGCCTCCGGGAGCTGACGTGACGCTGGCTCCACCCCGGCCCGGGGGGGGGGGGGGGGGGGGGGGGGGGGGGGGGGGGGGGGGGGGGGGGGGGGGGGGGGGGGGGGGGGGGGGGGGGGGTCGGGGGGCGGGCGCGGGTATGTGACGCCTAGGAC
>NZ_JBJLRI010000157.1:0-610 GCF_050871405.1 Kineococcus esterisolvens | reverse complement strand
GTCTATCGTCAGGCCTCGCTGGGCCCGGAGAGCACAGTGCTGACCCGCCGGCCGCCACCACCACCGAGCCTGCCAGAACAGGACCGGCTGCACCCATGAGGAGAGCACGAAGGGTCCAGGTGGGTACGGCGGATGAGCTTGGTCGCCTCCATCGTTCCCGGCCAGGCCCTGCGTGCTCCAACGCCTTGCCCATCCGGCCCACTCGAAGCCTCACGCCGCTACTGGGAAAGGCTCACTGCCATCCCGGAATCAGTTGCGCCGTGCTCTTGGTTCGTCCGTAGACGTGGCAGAACAGCCGCGCGGCGCTGGTGGTGGCGTTCGGGCGCAACCAGCAGGTGACGTCGACGGCCAGCACGAGTCGGCCTCGCTCAGTGCGCGGCAGCGGCAAGGCAGCGAGGTGATCCCGCAGCTTTTCGTCGTCGAGGTCGCCATGACCGAGAGCGTCGTACATCGCACCGTGGCCGCGACGATGTTCGGCGACCAGACTGTGAAGCGTCACGGCTTTCATGCCGCTTCCTGATGAGTCAGGATGACGATCATGCCCCAGCGGTACCCCGCCGAGGTCCACGACCGAGCGGTGCGGATGGTCCTGGACCACCAACGCGACTAA
>NZ_JBJLRI010000156.1:0-613 GCF_050871405.1 Kineococcus esterisolvens | reverse complement strand
CCGCCGGAGCCCGTGATCTGGGCGACGCGGGTGCGGATGCTGTCCATCTTGGCGAAGCCGGCGTTGCCGGGGCAGGCGGTGTAGCCGACGTCGCGGTGGGCGTTGATGGTGCGCAGGGTGACGCTGGTGCCGGCCTTGTAGCGGGCGGTGCCGCCGCCGGCGGAGGTCAGGTGCGCGCTGCCCTTGGGGTCGACGCCGTGCAGGGACAGCTTCCAGGCGATGACCTGGGCGACGGATTCGAGGCAGGCGGCGGAGGGGGTGGTGTTGCTGTAGTCGCCCATCATGGACACGCCGAAGGTGTCGGTGTTGAAGCCGCCGGCGTGGGCGCCGACGACGGGGCGGGTGATGCCGCCGGCGCGGCCTTCCCAGATGCCGCCGAAGCGGTCGACGACGAAGTTGTAGCCGAGGTCGGCCCAGCCGAGGGTGACGGTGTGGTAGCGGTACATGCCGCGGATGACGGCGGGGACCTGGGCCTGGGTGTAGCTGCCGGGGTCGGCGGTGTGGTGGACGACGGCGGCCTTGATGGTGCTGGCGTAGGAGGCGGAGGACTTGCGCAGGGTCTCGTCGGCGCCCCAGGCCGCGCGGGAGCGGATCCCCGGCTGCGCCACCGCGC
>NZ_JBJLRI010000155.1:0-747 GCF_050871405.1 Kineococcus esterisolvens | reverse complement strand
TTTGCGCACGACTGCTGGGCGGCCGGAGTCGCTGTACGGGCGACGCAAGATGGTCGCCCACCTGCGCCGGACGGGTCTGGCCGTGGCGCACTGCACCGTGGACCGGTTGATGCGGGCCGAGGGCATGAATGGCGCCCGACGGGCGAAGAAGGTCCGCACCACCATCCCCGACAAGGACGGGGTACGGGCTGCGGATTTGCTGAACCGGCGGTTCACCGCCTCCGCGCCGAACCTCGTCTGGGTCGCCGACTTCACGTATGTCCGGACGTGGGCGGGGTTCGTCTACGTCGCCTTCATCGTCGACGTCTTCGCGCATCGGATCGTGGGCTGGCACGCGATAACCAGCAAGCACACCGACCTGGTCCTCACCTGCCTGCGGATGGCGACCTGGGGACGCGAGCACGCCGGGACACCGGTGGCGCCCGGTTTGATCATGCACTCGGATGCCGGGTCGCAATACAAGAGTTTGAGGCTGACTGAGCACCTGGCCATCGAGGGATTCGCTGCTTCGATCGGCTCGGTCGGTGACGCCTACGACAACGCGCTGATGGAGACGGTGATCGGCCTCTACAAGACCGAGTGCATCCGGGTCGGTCCCTTCCACGCGGGACCGTTGAAGACCCTGTCCGACGTCGAGTACGCCACCGCGACCTGGGTGGAGTGGTGGAACAATGCCCGGCTGCACTCCCGGCTGGACTACCGCCCACCAGCGGAGGCTGAGGCCGCCCACTACGCTGCCCTCAGCGA
>NZ_JBJLRI010000154.1:0-788 GCF_050871405.1 Kineococcus esterisolvens | reverse complement strand
CGGTCCTCCCGCCCTCCGTGCGCGTGATCATGACCAGTCCGCGACCTCGCAGACTGGTCGATAGGTCGACGTCTGACCACGGCCGCTCAGGCCACCGACGCCTACGGTGATGGTCATGGCTCTTGAGCGGAAGACAGGCAGCCCAGCCACCTGGATGCGCTTGCTCCTCGTCGCAGCAGGCCTTGCCGTGGTCTGGGCGGCCACCGAGTACGCCGGCGGAGCGCTCTGGTGGCTCCTGATCCTGTGCACGGGAGTGCTGTGGTACCTGGCTGTGCGCGGAGCACGACGGAGGCGACCCGTCGCACGGGACTGAGCCTCACATCAGCGAACTGGCGAACTCACGCCCACGTCGAGAAGCGGGACGCTCGGCCATGGCGCGGGACGGGTCGCCTCCCGTCAGCCGGACAGCGACAGCTTCACCCACGATGTCGCACCGAAGAGCTGCCCCAGACCTCCCAGGGCCGAGTCGGCCGGCTCCGCGGTCAGCTCCACGGTGGCGCCCTCCTCCAGCTGCACCACGCAGGTCTCACTGCCCGACCAGTCGATGCGCGCCCGGACGCTGTGCTTACCTGCTGGCACCGTCAACCGCAGCTGGCCGCCTGCCCGCACCTTGCCGCAGCGTCGGCCATCAACCTCGATGCGGTAGCTGCGGACCGCATCACGGTAGTGACCGGCCGGGCGTTTGATCAGCAGCCAACCCATCGACGCTTCACTCGGCACGATCCCCGTCTTACCTCACAGGCGAGCCGTTCGCGTCGGCTTGCTCCCGCTCATCCCGCCGGCCGCGC
>NZ_JBJLRI010000153.1:0-914 GCF_050871405.1 Kineococcus esterisolvens | reverse complement strand
GCGGTAGCCGTCAGTGCCCGCGGGTGATCCACTCGTCCAGGTGCGGGGCTTCGTCGCCGATGGTGGTGTCCTGGCCGTGGCCGGTGAGCACGCGGGTCTCCGGGGGCAGTTCCAGCAGCACGTCGCGGATGGAGTCGATGATCGTGTCGAAGCTGGAGAAGGAGCGCCCGGTGGCGCCGGGGCCGCCGGCGAAGAGGGTGTCGCCGGTGAAGACGGTGCCCAGGGCCGGGGCGTAGACGCACACCGCGCCGGGGGTGTGCCCGGGGGTGTGCAGCACGTGCAGTTCGGTGCCGGCCACGGTCAGGACCTGCCCGTGCACCAGGTCGACGGTGGCGGTGCGCGCGTCCTGGTCCGGGTGGGTCAGCTCCCACACCTGCCGGTCGGCGGGGTGCAGCAGCACCGGGACGCGGTGCTGCTCGGTGCTGAAGCGCTCGGCGAGCTCGGGGGCGCGGCGCACGTGGTCGTCGTGCGCGTGGGTGCACAGCACCGCCAGCAGGCGGCGGTCCCCGATCGCGGCGGCGATCGCGTCGACGTCGTGGGGGGCGTCCAGGACGACGACCTCGGAGTCGTCGCCGACGATCCAGACGTTGTTGTCGACGTCGAAGGTCTGCCCGTCCAGGCTGAAGGTGCCGGAGGTGAGCAGGTGCTCGACGCGCGCGGTGCTGCGCGCGTTCACTGGTCCATCACCACGACGCTGCGCAGCACGTCGCCGCTCTTCATGGTCGCGAAGGCTTCCTCCACCTCGCCCAGGCCGATGCGCTCGGTGACGAACGCCTCCAGCGGCAGGCGCCCGTTGGCGTGCAGCTCCAGCAGGGCGGGGAAGTCGCGCTCGGGCAGGCAGTCGCCGTACCAGGACGACTTCAGCGCCCCGCCGCGGCCGAAGACGTCCAGCAGCGGCACGCTCAGCTGCATCT
>NZ_JBJLRI010000152.1:0-934 GCF_050871405.1 Kineococcus esterisolvens | reverse complement strand
CGGTAGTGACCGGCCGGGCGTTTGATCAGCAGCCAACCCATCGACGCTTCACTCGGCACGATCCCCGTCTTACCTCACAGGCGAGCCGTTCGCGTCGGCTTGCTCCCGCTCATCCCGCCGGCCGCGCGGGTTGACGACCCGATGGCCTCGACCGCTGCGCGGCCTTGCGTGGCACAGTCGTGGCGATGTCTTCCACCACCACCCGCCGCGGTCGGTGCTTCTTGTCCCCAGCGGCCCTCATCGCCGTCTCCACGGCCCTGGCGATGACGGCGTGCACGGACCGTCCGAGTCCAGCACCGCCGACCGGCACCACCCCGACGTCAACACCAGCGACACCGGCCACGCCAGCGACGCCCACGGCCGGATCCACTGCTGTGCCCGCGGCTGAGGCCGAGGCACGGCTGGAGACGTACCTGCACACCCAGCAGCAGCAGTTCACCGCCCCCCCGGGGGGGCGGTCGCGGCCTCGGGCTTGCGCAGCGGCAGCACCGGCCTGGACGGCTGGCAGAGCACGACGCTGCGCGACCAGGACGCCCAGCCCCGGCCCGCGGGAGCTCACCAGCTGAGCGTGTACTGCACCGGCACGGGCTCGTTGACCATCACCTTGGCCATCGGCGAGACCAGTGGGAGCACGCAGCTGCCGCAGTGCTCGCCGGAGACTGCGACCACGACCCTGAGCGTGAGCACCACGACGCAGGCGTCGCCGACGACCGTCACGATCGCTCCTGCGCCCGGCACCGTGGCGGCGATCGTTTACGCCCTGACCTGATCACCAGCGCAGGTCACACCCACCTGAGGCCGACTTCGCGGTCATCCCGCCCTCCGGGCGCGATCATGAACGGACGCCGGCGCCCTCTTCTGTCGATGTTCGGCTGACGGAGTGCGACTGCTCGCGCGTCGATCTTAATTCAGGCTTAGCTGACGTCAGCTTCTG
>NZ_JBJLRI010000151.1:0-1157 GCF_050871405.1 Kineococcus esterisolvens | reverse complement strand
GCTCCCTTCTGTGTCAAGGGCGGGGTCTAACGGGGCTCTTGCGGCTTCGTCGGCGCGTGGCGACGATGGACGTGGCGGGTCCGGGAAGTGACTTCTCCGAAGAGCCGGCGCCGGGGTCCGAGCCGGTCGCGCTGGAGCCAGCAGCCGCCCCCGCTTGTCCTCCCGGGCCCGTCAGCAGCACCTCGGCAGGCGGGACCTCGGCAACGTCGTCAACGATGCCCACCTCCGGCTCGGCCAGGCTCGTGGTGGCCTGCGCGTCGGCGACCATCTGCCGGTAAACCACGTCCGACAACCGCCGCTTGAGGCAGCGGATGGCCTCCATCGACGTCTTGCCCGCCGCCAGCTTGCGCCGGTAGTACGCCCGCCCCTCGGTGTCGTGGCGCATCTGCACGATCGCCATGATGTGCAGGACCCGGTTGATGCGCCGGTTGCCCGAGCGCGACAGGCGGTGGCGGTTGTTGTCGCCGCTGGAGGCGTCGATCGGCGCGGTGCCGTTCCAGGACGCGAAATGCGCCTTGGTCGGAAAGCGTGCGATGTCCCCGACATCGCCGAGCAACCGAGCAGCGCCTGACGGGCCGATGCCGTTCAACTGCAGCAGACCCGAGCCGGTCGCAGTGATCAGCTCGGTCAGTTCCTTCTTCGCCGCCTTGATCTTCTTGTCGATCACCGCCAGCTCGGCGATCTTCTCCGCCGCCAGCGACCGCCGGGTCCGCCCGACGATGTCGCGCGGGCGGACGGTGGCCAGCAGTGCTTTGGCCTGCGGCGCAGTTAGGAAGACCTTGGCCCCGCCGGGCAGCAACTCCAGCAGCAACTTGTGGATGCGATTGATCAACTGACTGCGAGCCACTCCCAGCTCATCGCGGCGATCGACCAGCAGACGCAGCGCGACGTTCTCGGCATCAACCTCGACCCGACGCAGGACGGGAGTTCGCAAGGCGACCAGGGCGATGGAGTGCGCATCGGTGACGTCGGTCTTGCGGCCCTGCCCGGTGGAGAACACCCGCGCCCGCGCGGACAGCTTCGCCGGCACGTCCAGCACCTGCTCGCCGTCGGCGACCAAGCGTTGGGCCAGTGGGGGCACCTCCCGCGTGCGGGGGAGCTTGCCGATGCCGCCCGCGCCTTCGACCGCCCAGACCCGCTGTGGCCAGGCGCGCCCC
>NZ_JBJLRI010000150.1:0-1391 GCF_050871405.1 Kineococcus esterisolvens | reverse complement strand
GCGGGATGACCGTGAAGTCGTAGACCCGCCGTGATCGCGCTCAGATCGCGTTATTTGTGGGTGATGGTCTCGGTGGGTAGGCGTCCGAGGCGGGGTAGGAAGCGGCCGGTCCTGGCCGCGTAGGAGTGATAGACGAGAAGATGGGTGCGCAGCAGGTAGGGCTCTTCCACACGCCGGACCTGCACCTGCACCGCGATGAGCAAACAGGCCAGGGCGAGCAGCGACAGCACGCTGGGCGCAGCCAGGGCCAGCCCGAGCTGGCTGGTGGCCATGGCGGTGAAAATGGGGTTGCGCACCCAGGCGAAAACACCGGCGGTGACCAGCTCGGTGCGTTCTGCCTCATCGACGCCGATGCGCCAAGACGCTCCCATGCTCACCTGCGCAGCCATGGTGCCGACGAAGCCGAGCACCAGCAGCACCAGACCAGCCGCGCCTGTCCAGGGGGAAGCCAAGGCCGCCAGGATCGGCACCACACCACTCAGCGCCAGGGCGGGGGCGGCCAGGGCCGCCAGCACCGCGAGGGTGAACATGCGTGCCGCCCACCACTCCAGCGAGCCGCGCTGGGTGGAGAAGCCGTTGAAGCCGGTAGAGCCGGTACGGCGGTAGTGCAGCCACGTGCGCAGGCCGAAGGCGACCAGCACGCCCGTGGCGTAGAGCAGGAAGGCCGAAGTGATCACTACGGTGGTCACGGTGTGATCGCCTCGAGGTGATCGGGATGATCGGCAGGAGCGCCGGGTGCGGTGGTGCAGCAGTCGTTGGCGCACCCGCCGCCATCTGCCTGGCCGTTCGCCGTGCTCGAGCCGGTCGGGAGGGAGGCGTTGGGGGCGCAGCAGCCGTCCGCGGTCAGAGGCGTGCGGGCAGCGGCGCGGCTGGTGGGGTGGCTGGTGGGGTGGCTGGTGGAGTGCGTGGTGGCCATCAGCAGCAGTCCTCACCGGCGCGCGAAGTCACGCACACCTCGGGGGCGGCGGTGAGCACCGTGCTGAGCAGGTCCTCCAGCGCCTTGCGCAGCCCGCCGTCGGCCAGCTCGTAGCGCAGCCGCTTGCCCTCGGGAACGGCCACCACCAGTCCGCAGCCGCGCAGGCAGGCCAGGTGGTTGGACAAGCTGGTGCGTGAGACGCCGAGCTGCTCGGCCAGCTCGGTGGGGTAGGCCCCGGCCTCGCGCAGAGCGATGAGCACCCGCGCCCGGGTCGGGTCCGACAGTGCGTGGCCGAAGCGGGCCAGCACCTCGACGTGGCTGATCGTCTCCATGGCCACGACGCTACATCAGAAGCTGACGTCAGCTAAGCCTGAATTAAGATCGACGCGCGAGCAGTCGCACTCCGTCAGCCGAACATCGACAGAAGAGGGCGCCGGCGTCCGTTCATGATCGCGCCCGGAGGGCGGGATGACCG
>NZ_JBJLRI010000014.1:0-65921 GCF_050871405.1 Kineococcus esterisolvens | reverse complement strand
GCGGGTGCGCGGCACCTGGGCGCACTTCGCCTCCGCCGACACCCCCGGTGACGCGTCGGTGGACGCGCAGCTGGAGGCCTTCAGCGGGGGGGGGGGCGTCGCCCGCGCCCGCGGGGGCGCCCCCCGCCAGCCGCCCCACGCCCACACCCCCCCCCCCCCCCCCCCCCCCCCCCCCCCCCCCCCCCCCCCCCCCCCCCCCCCCCCCCCCCCCCCCCCCCCCCCCCACCGCAGTGGCAGGGTCGCGCGCGACCCGTCGACCACGACCCTCACCCGACCGAAGAGGAGCAGCAGTGAAGCGCAGCAAGGCCTACCGCGCCGCCGTCGAGAAGATCGACGCGGACGCCCTGTACGCCCCCGCCGAGGCCGTGAAGCTGGCCCGCGAGACGTCGACCACCAAGTACGACGCGACCGTCGAGGTCGCCTTCCGCCTGGGCGTCGACCCGCGCAAGGCCGACCAGATGGTGCGCGGCACCGTCAACCTGCCGCACGGCACGGGCAAGACCGCCCGCGTGCTGGTGTTCGCCGTGGGTGAGCGCGCCGCGCAGGCCGAGGCCGCCGGCGCCGACATCGTCGGTGGCGACGAGCTCATCGACGAGGTCGCCAAGGGCCGCCTCGACTTCGACGCCGCCGTGGCGACCCCCGACCTCATGGGCAAGGTCGGCCGTCTGGGCAAGGTGCTGGGCCCGCGCGGTCTGATGCCGAACCCGAAGACCGGCACGGTGACCATGGACGTCGCCAAGGCCGTCACGGAGATCAAGGGCGGCAAGATCGAGTTCCGCACCGACAAGCACGCCAACCTGCACTTCGTCATCGGCAAGGCCTCCTTCAGCGACACGCAGCTGGTGGAGAACTACGCCGCCGCCCTGGACGAGGTGCTGCGGCTGAAGCCGTCGTCGTCGAAGGGCCGCTACCTGAAGAAGGCGACCATCACGACCACGATGGGCCCCGGCATCCCCGTGGACCCGTCGCTGACCCGCGGCCTCACCGAGGACGCCGTCTCCGCCTGACGCGCTCGCGCCGTCGCCCGCAGGGGCGGGGTCCCCGGGAGGGGACCCCGCCCCTGCGGCGTTCCCTCCCGGGGACCCCGCCGCGGTCGGGAGCACGGCGGTGCGGCGTGTACGCTTGACGGGTACCGAAGACCGCCGGTCGCCGCCCGTCCCGCTGGGAGGGGTGGCAGAAGGTCCCGAGCACGGGCGACCTGCGCAGGTGAGCGAGTGTTCCCGTCCGGGGCCGTCAGGGCCCGGTCCAACGCCCCGCGCGCCTGCGCCGGGGCGTTTCGTGCGTCCGGGGCCGGACCGGCTCCCCGAGACCACGGAAGGAGGGCACACATGGCACGGGCAGACAAGGTGGCGGCCGTGAAGGAGATCACGACGCTGCTCAACGAGTCCACCGCCGCGGTGCTCACCGAGTACCGGGGGTTGACCGTCTCGCAGCTCACGCAGCTGCGCCGGTCGCTGGGTCCTGACACGACCTACGCGGTCCTGAAGAACACGCTCGCCACCATCGCGGCGAAGGAGGCCGGTGTCACGGCCTTCGAGGGGCAGCTCGTCGGCCCCACCGCGATCGCCTTCGTCGCCGGTGACCCGGTCGAGGCGGCCAAGGGCCTGCGTGACTTCGCCAGGGCGAACCCCCAGCTGATCGTCAAGGGCGGGGTGCTCGAAGGGCGCGCGATCAGCGCGGCCGACGTGACCGCCCTCGCCGACCTCGAGTCCCGCGAGGTGCTCCTCGCGAAGGTCGCGGGCGTCCTCAAGGCGTCCCAGGCCAAGGCCGCGGCCCTGTTCCAGGCGCCGCTGTCGAAGACCGTCCGCACCGTGGAAGCGCTGCGGGAGAAGCAGGCCGCGGGCTCGCCCGCGCCGGTCGAGGCCCCCGAGGCCGAGACCGCCGAGGCCTGAGCACCGCACAGCGCGACCCCGCTCCGCGGGCCGACCGCGGAACCACCCCAGACACAGGAAGGACCGCCACCATGGCGAAGCTCAGCACCGACGAGCTGCTCGACGCGTTCAAGGAGCTCACCCTCATCGAGCTCTCCGACTTCGTGAAGAAGTTCGAGGAGACCTTCGACGTCACCGCGGCCGCCCCCGTGGCCGTCGCCGCCGGTGGCCCGGTCGGCGGCGCGCCGGCCGAGGCCGCCGAGGAGCAGTCCGAGTTCGACGTCATCCTCGAGTCCGCCGGCGACAAGAAGATCGGCGTCATCAAGGAGGTCCGCGCTCTGACCTCCCTGGGCCTCAAGGAGGCCAAGGACCTCGTCGACGGCGCCCCCAAGCCCGTCCTCGAGAAGGTCAACAAGGAGACCGCGGACAAGGCCAAGGCCGCCCTCGAGGGCGCCGGCGCCACCGTCACCCTCAAGTGACCCCCTCCCGGGCCTGATCGGCCCGGGACACCGCCGCGAGGGGCGGCCGGACACGCGTCCGGCCGCCCCTCGTGCGTTCCGCCGGCGCTCGTGGCGCTCGTGGTGCGCCGGGGCCGGGGCCGCGACACGCCCTCCACAGCACGGCCGATCGCCTTGACGCGGAGGCGGTGGGGGACCATCCTCGTCAGCGGTTGTCATCACGTTCCGGCCTGCGCGACACCGAGGTCGCCGGGTCCGAGCGCAGGCGTCGACTGGGCCCCCGCTCGGGGGTGGACAGTCGCGCCTTCACGGGGTACCTTGCTGTTTTGCGCTGCCTTCAGTCATATGGCCGGTCGTCGACCAGTGGGACGACCGAGCGGGGCAGGTCAGCGCGTGTCACGTTCGCAGGCCCGTGGAAGGACCCCTCTTGGCCGCCTCGCGCACAGCGTCCGCACCAGGCAACAGCTCTGCTCTGACCGTCTCCGGTCGGTACTCCTTCGGCAAGATCCGTGAACCCCTGGAGGTCCCCGACCTCCTGGCGCTGCAGACCGACAGCTTCGACTGGCTGCTCGGCAACAAGCGCTGGCAGGACCGCGTCGCCGCCTCCCGCGAGGGCGGGTTGGACGTGCCGATGACCTCGGGTCTGGAGGAGATCTTCGAAGAGATCTCGCCGATCGAGGACTTCTCCGGCTCCATGTCGCTGTCGTTCCGCGACCACCGCTTCGAGCCGCCGAAGTACTCCCTGGACGAGTGCAAGGAGCGCGACCTCACCTACGCCGCCCCGCTCTTCGTCACCGCCGAGTTCATCAACGGCAACACCGGTGAGATCAAGAGCCAGACGGTCTTCATGGGCGACTTCCCGCTCATGACCGACCGCGGCACCTTCGTGATCAACGGCACGGAGCGCGTCGTCGTCTCCCAGCTCGTCCGCTCCCCGGGCGTCTACTTCGAGCGCGTGCCGGACAAGACGTCCGACCGCGACACCTGGACCGCCAAGGTCATCCCCTCGCGCGGCGCGTGGCTCGAGTTCGAGATCGACAAGCGCGACACCGTCGGCGTGCGCATCGACCGCAAGCGCAAGCAGTCGGTCACCGTGCTCCTCAAGGCCCTCGGCTGGAGCGAGTCGCAGATCCGCGAGGAGTTCGCGGACTACGAGCCCATGATCGCCACGCTGGAGAAGGACCACACCTCCGGCGTCGAGGACGCGCTGCTGGACATCTACCGCAAGCTGCGCCCGGGCGAGCCGCCGACGCAGGAGGCCGCGCGCAACCTGCTCGACAACCTCTACTTCAACCCCAAGCGCTACGACCTGGCGAAGGTCGGCCGCTACAAGGTCAACAAGAAGCTGGGGATGGAGGAGCCGCTGAGCAGCAGCGTCCTCTCCGTCGACGACATCGTCCGCGCCATCAAGTTCCTGGTGCGCCTGCACGCCGGCGAAACCTCGATGCAGGGCGTCAAGAACGGTCAGCCGGTCGACGTGCGCGTCGAGGTCGACGACATCGACCACTTCGGCAACCGCCGTCTGCGCAGCGTGGGCGAGCTCATCCAGAACCAGGTCCGCACCGGCCTGTCCCGGATGGAGCGCGTCGTGCGCGAGCGCATGACGACGCAGGACGTCGAGGCGATCACCCCGCAGACGCTGATCAACATCCGTCCCGTCGTGGCCTCCATCAAGGAGTTCTTCGGGACGAGCCAGCTGTCGCAGTTCATGGACCAGACCAACCCGCTGGCGGGCCTGACCCACAAGCGCCGCCTGTCGGCGCTGGGCCCCGGCGGTCTGGCCCGTGACCGCGCCGGCATGGAGGTCCGCGACGTCCACCCGTCGCACTACGGCCGCATGTGCCCGATCGAGACCCCCGAGGGCCCGAACATCGGCCTCATCGGCTCGCTGTCCTCGTACGGGCGCATCAACCCGTTCGGCTTCATCGAGACGCCGTACCGCAAGATCGTCGACGGTGTCGTCTCGGACGAGGTCGAGTACCTCACCGCGGACGAGGAGGACGCCTACGTCATCGCGCAGGCGAACGCCCCGCTGAACCCGGACGGCACCTTCGCCGAGGCCCGCGTCCTGGTGCGCGCCAAGGGCGGCGAGACGGAGTTCGTCCAGCGCTCCGAGGTCGACTACATGGACGTCGCCGCGCGGCAGATGGTCTCGGTCGCGACCGCGATGATCCCCTTCCTGGAGCACGACGACGCCAACCGCGCGCTCATGGGCTCCAACATGCAGCGCCAGGCGGTGCCGCTGGTCAAGACCGAGGCGCCGCTGGTCGGCACCGGCATGGAGTTCCGCGCAGCCGTCGACGCCGGTGACGTCGTCGTGGCCGAGAAGGCCGGCGTGGCGACCGAGGTGTCCGCGGACCTGGTGACCACCAGCAACGACGACGGCACCACGACCACCTACCGGGTGGCCAAGTTCCGCCGCTCGAACCACGGCACCGCGTACAACCAGCGCGTCGTCATCAGCGAGGGCGACCGCGTCGAGGTCGGCACCGTGCTGGCCGACGGCCCGTCGACCGACGGCGGCGAGATGGCGCTGGGCCGCAACCTGCTCGTGGCGTTCATGCCGTGGGAGGGCCACAACTACGAGGACGCGATCATCCTGTCGCAGCGCCTCGTGCAGGACGACGTCCTGTCCTCGATCCACATCGAGGAGCACGAGGTCGACGCCCGCGACACCAAGCTGGGCCCGGAGGAGATCACCCGCGACATCCCCAACGTCGCGGAGGACGTGCTGGCCGACCTCGACGAGCGCGGCATCATCCGCATCGGTGCCGAGGTCCGCGACGGCGACCTGCTCGTCGGCAAGGTCACGCCCAAGGGTGAGACCGAGCTGACCCCGGAGGAGCGCCTGCTGCGCGCGATCTTCGGCGAGAAGGCGCGCGAGGTGCGCGACACCTCGCTGAAGGTGCCCCACGGCGAGACCGGCACCGTCATCGGCGTGAAGGTCTTCGACCGCGACGAGGGCGACGAGCTGCCCCCGGGCGTGAACCAGCTGGTGCGCGTCTACGTGGCCAACAAGCGCAAGATCACCGACGGTGACAAGCTCGCCGGCCGCCACGGCAACAAGGGCGTCATCTCCAAGATCCTGCCCGTGGAGGACATGCCGTTCCTCGAGGACGGCACGCCGGTCGACGTCATCCTCAACCCGCTGGGCGTGCCGAGCCGGATGAACGTCGGTCAGGTCCTGGAGCTGCACCTGGGCTGGATCGCCTCGCGCGGCTGGAAGATCGAGGGCGAGCCCGACTGGGCGAAGCTCATCCCGGAGGAGATCCGCGAGGCCCCGGCCGGCTCGCGCATCGCCTCGCCCGTCTTCGACGGTGCGCGCGAGGAGGAGATCACCGGGCTGCTCAGCTCGACGACCCTCACCCGCGACGGCGACCGCCTCGTGCAGGGCGACGGCAAGGCGCGCCTGTTCGACGGCCGCTCCGGCGAGCCGTTCCCGGACCCGGTGGCGGTCGGCTACATGTACATCCTGAAGCTGCACCACCTGGTCGACGACAAGATCCACGCGCGTTCGACCGGCCCGTACTCCATGATCACCCAGCAGCCGCTCGGTGGTAAGGCGCAGTTCGGCGGTCAGCGCTTCGGTGAGATGGAGGTCTGGGCCCTGGAGGCGTACGGCGCTGCCTACGCCCTGCAGGAGCTGCTGACCATCAAGTCCGACGACGTCCTGGGCCGCGTGAAGGTCTACGAGGCGATCGTCAAGGGCGAGAACATCCCCGAGCCAGGGATCCCCGAGTCGTTCAAGGTGCTCATCAAGGAGATGCAGTCCCTCTGCCTGAACGTCGAGGTCCTGTCCTCCGACGGCATGGCCATCGAGATGCGCGACAGCGACGAGGACGTCTTCCGGGCGGCCGAGGAGCTGGGCATCGACCTGGCTCGGCGCGAGCCGAGCAGCGTCGAAGAGGTCTGACGGGAGCGGGCCGGGGAGCACCCCGGCCCGCACCGCCGGCCAACGGGGCCCCCGAGGGGTTCCACGGATTCGAGTCAGACCTCAGGAAAATCGACAGAAAGAAGATCACGTTGCTCGACGTCAACTTCTTCGACGAGCTGCGCATCGGGCTGGCCACCGCGGACGACATCCGCACGTGGTCGCACGGTGAGGTCAAGAAGCCCGAGACCATCAACTACCGCACCCTGAAGCCGGAGAAGGACGGGCTCTTCTGCGAGAAGATCTTCGGTCCCACCCGGGACTGGGAGTGCTACTGCGGCAAGTACAAGCGCGTCCGCTTCAAGGGCATCATCTGCGAGCGCTGCGGCGTCGAGGTCACCCGCGCCAAGGTGCGCCGCGAGCGGATGGGCCACATCGAGCTGGCCGCTCCCGTCACGCACATCTGGTACTTCAAGGGCGTCCCGAGCCGCCTGGGCTACCTGCTGGACCTGGCGCCGAAGGACCTCGAGAAGGTCATCTACTTCGCCGCTTACATGATCACGTGGGTCGACGAGGAGGCGCGCCAGCGCGACCACTCCTCGCTCGAGGCGCAGATCGAGGTCGAGAAGCGCGAGGTGGAGAACCGTCGCGACGCCGACGTGGACGCCCGCGCCAAGACGCTGGAGACCGACCTCGCCGAGCTCGAGGCCGAGGGCGCCAAGTCCGACGTGCGCCGCAAGGTGCGCGAGTCCGCCGAGCGCGAGATGGCGCAGATCCGCCGTCGCGCCGACGCGGAGATCGACCGCCTGACCGCGGTCTGGGACCGCTTCCGCAACCTCAAGGTGCAGGACCTCGAGGGTGACGAGGTGCTCTACCGCGCCATGCGCGAGCGCTTCGGCATGTACTTCGAGGGCGGCATGGGTGCTGCGGCGCTGCAGAAGCGCCTGCAGAGCTTCGACCTGGAGGCAGAGGCCGAGTCGCTGCGCGAGACCATCGCGACGGGCAAGGGCCAGCGCAAGACCCGCGCCCTGAAGCGCCTGAAGGTCGTCTCCGCGTTCCTGACGACGCGCAACTCGCCCGAGGGCATGGTCCTGGACTGCGTCCCGGTCATCCCGCCGGACCTGCGTCCGATGGTCCAGCTGGACGGTGGCCGCTTCGCCACCAGCGACCTGAACGACCTCTACCGGCGCGTGATCAACCGCAACAACCGCCTCAAGCGGCTGCTGGACCTCGGTGCGCCCGAGATCATCGTCAACAACGAGAAGCGGATGCTGCAGGAGGCCGTCGACGCGCTGTTCGACAACGGCCGCCGCGGCCGGCCGGTGACGGGCCCGGGCAACCGTCCGCTGAAGTCGCTGTCCGACATGCTCAAGGGCAAGCAGGGCCGGTTCCGCCAGAACCTGCTCGGCAAGCGCGTCGACTACTCCGGCCGTTCGGTCATCGTCGTCGGCCCGCAGCTGAAGCTCCACCAGTGCGGCCTGCCCAAGCAGATGGCGCTGGAGCTCTTCAAGCCCTTCGTCATGAAGCGGCTGGTGGACCTGTCGCACGCGCAGAACATCAAGTCGGCCAAGCGCATGGTCGAGCGCGCTCGCCCGGTGGTCTGGGACGTCCTGTCCGAGGTCATCACCGAGCACCCCGTGCTGCTCAACCGCGCGCCCACGCTGCACCGCCTCGGCATCCAGGCCTTCGAGCCCCAGCTGGTCGAGGGCAAGGCCATCCAGATCCACCCGCTCGTCTGCACCGCGTTCAACGCGGACTTCGACGGTGACCAGATGGCCGTGCACGTGCCGCTGAGCGCGGAGGCGCAGGCCGAGGCCCGCATCCTCATGCTCTCGAGCAACAACATCCTCAAGCCGGCGGACGGCCGCCCGGTGACCATGCCCACCCAGGACATGATCATCGGCATCTACCACCTGACCGCCGACCGGGACGACGTGGACGGCGTGGGCCGGCAGTTCTCCTCCCTCGCCGAGGCGATCATGGCCTTCGACGCCAAGCAGCTGGACCTGAACGCCAAGGTCCGCATCCGCCTGTCGGGCGTCGTGCCGACGCCGGACATGACGCTGCCCGAGGGCTGGGAGCCCGGTGCCGACCTGGTCGTCGACACCACCCTGGGCCGCGCCCTGTTCAACGAGACGCTGCCGGTCGACTACGAGTACGTGAACGCGGTCGTCGACAAGAAGCGCCTGTCGGCCATCGTCAACGACCTCGCCGAGCGCTACCCGAAGGTCCAGGTGGCGGCGACGCTGGACGCCCTGAAGGAGGCCGGTTTCCACTGGGCCACCCGCTCGGGCACCACCGTCTCCATCGCCGACGTCGTGACCCCGCCGAACAAGCAGGCGATCCTCGAGACCTACGAGGCCAAGGCCGAGAAGGTCCAGCAGCAGTACGAGCGTGGTCTGATCACCGACGACGAGCGCCGTCAGGAGCTCATCGAGATCTGGACCCAGGCCACGAACGACGTCGCCAAGGACCTCGAGCAGGCCATGCCCACGCACAACACGATCCACCGCATGGTGAGCTCGGGTGCGCGAGGCAACTGGATGCAGATGCGTCAGCTCGCCGGCATGCGCGGTCTGATGGCGAACCCGAAGGGCGAGATCATCCCCCGCCCGGTGAAGGCCTCGTTCCGCGAGGGCCTGACCGTGGGTGAGTTCTTCATCACCACGCACGGCGCCCGCAAGGGTCTGGCGGACACCGCGCTGCGGACCGCCGACTCCGGCTACCTCACCCGTCGTCTCGTCGACGTCTCCCAGGACGTCATCGTGCGCGAGGACGACTGCGGCACCAGCCGTGGCCTGGAGATGCCGATCGCGGAGCGCAACACCGACGGGTCGCTGCGCCGTCACGACGACGTCGAGACGAGCGTGTACGCCCGGACGCTGGCCACAGACGTGCTGGTGGACGGTGAGGTGGCCCTGGCCGCCGGCGCCGACCTCGGCGACGTGGTCATCGACGAGCTGGTCGGTCGCGGGGTGGAGTCGGTCAAGGTCCGCTCGGTGCTCACCTGCGAGTCCCGGGTCGGCACCTGCGCCCGCTGCTACGGCCGGTCGCTGGCCAGCGGCAAGCTCGTCGACATCGGCGAGGCCGTCGGCATCGTCGCGGCCCAGTCGATCGGCGAGCCCGGCACCCAGCTGACGATGCGCACCTTCCACACCGGTGGTGCCGCGTCCGAGGCCGGTGACATCACGCACGGCCTGCCGCGCGTGGTGGAGCTGTTCGAGGCGCGCACCCCCAAGGGCAACGCCCCGATCACCGAGTCGGCCGGCCGCGTCCGCGTGGAGGACACCGACAAGGGCCGCTCGATCGTCGTCACCCCCGACGACGGCGGCGAGGAGGTCGCCTACCCGGTCACCCGCCGCCAGCGCCTGCTGGTGGAGGACGGCCAGCACGTCGAGGTCGGGCAGAAGCTCGTCCAGGGCGCGGTCGACCCCAAGCAGATCCTGCGCATCCTCGGCCCGCGCCGGGTGCAGATGCACCTGGTCGACGAGGTGCAGGAGGTCTACCGCTCCCAGGGCGTGTCGATCCACGACAAGCACATCGAGGTCATCGTCCGCCAGATGCTCAAGCGGGTGACGATCATCGAGCAGAACGGCTCCGAGCTGCTCCCGGGCGAGCTGGTCGAGCGCGCGCGCTTCGAGGAGGAGAACCGCCGGGTGATGGCGGAGGGCGGCCAGCCGTCCTCCGGCCGCCCGGAGCTGATGGGCATCACGAAGGCGTCGCTCGCGACGGACTCGTGGCTGTCCGCGGCCTCCTTCCAGGAGACGACGCGGGTGCTGACCAACGCGGCCATGGAGGGCAAGAGCGACCCGCTCCTGGGCCTGAAGGAGAACGTCATCATCGGCAAGCTCATCCCGGCCGGCACGGGTCTCCCGCGCTACCGCAACATCCGGGTGGAGCCGACCGAGGAGGCCAAGGCGCAGATGTACTCGGTGCCCGGCTACGACGAGGTCGACTACGCGCAGTTCGGCGTGGGCTCCGGCCAGGCCGTGCCGCTGGAGGAGTTCGACTACGGCAGCAGCGACTACCGCTGACGGCCACGGCGCCGCCCCGCGACCCCGCTGCGGCGGGGGAGCGGGGCGGCGCTCCGCGGGGGCTCGTTTTGACCCCCCGTTTTCCGGCGGGTAGGCTCGTGTGCGCTTGACACGAGCGTGCCCGCGATCAGGTGACAGGACGTCACCGGCTCGGGTCCTCGAACGAACGACACGCCCGACCTCGTGGGTCGGCGGCGGGTCGAGCGCCGGCTCACGACGAGCGGCGCGTCCCGAGCAGCACAGCCGACGAACGAGATCGACAGACGGAGACAGGGTGCCCACCATCCAGCAGCTGGTCCGCAAGGGCCGGGAGGACAAGGTCGTCAAGACCAAGACGCCCGCCCTCAAGGGCAGCCCGCAGCGCCGCGGCGTGTGCACGCGCGTGTACACGACCACCCCGAAGAAGCCGAACTCCGCGCTGCGCAAGGTGGCGCGCGTGAAGCTCACCAGCGGCATCGAGGTGACCGCCTACATCCCCGGCGTCGGGCACAACCTCCAGGAGCACTCGATGGTCCTGGTGCGCGGCGGCCGGGTGAAGGACCTCCCCGGCGTCCGCTACAAGATCGTCCGCGGTTCCCTGGACACCCAGGGCGTCAAGAACCGCAAGCAGGCGCGCAGCCGCTACGGCGCGAAGAAGGAGAAGAGCTGATGCCGCGCAAGGGCCCCGCCCCCAAGCGTCCCCTCGTGGTGGACCCCGTCTACCAGTCCCCGCTGGTGACGCAGCTCGTCAACAAGATCCTCCTCGACGGCAAGAAGTCCGTCGCCGAGTCGATCGTCTACGGCGCCCTCGAGGGTGCGCGCGACAAGACCGGCGGTGACCCCGTCGTCGTCCTCAAGCGCGCCCTGGACAACGTCAAGCCGGCGCTCGAGGTCCGTTCCCGCCGCGTCGGCGGGTCGACCTACCAGGTGCCGATCGAGGTGCGCCCCAGCCGCTCCACGACGCTGGCCCTGCGCTGGCTGGTGGGCTACGCCCGCCAGCGTCGTGAGAAGACGATGACCGAGCGCCTGCTCAACGAGATCCTCGACGCCTCGAACGGCCTCGGTGCCGCGGTGAAGCGCCGTGAGGACACCCACAAGATGGCCGAGTCGAACCGGGCCTTCGCGCACTACCGCTGGTGACCCCAGCGGTTCCTCGCCGACTCACCCCCTCGATCCCAGGGAAGAGGCAGTAAACCGTGGCACAGGACGTGCTGACGGACCTGACCAAGGTCCGCAACATCGGCATCATGGCCCACATCGACGCCGGCAAGACCACGACCACCGAGCGGATCCTCTTCTACACGGGGATCAACTACAAGATCGGTGAGGTCCACGACGGCGCGGCCACGATGGACTGGATGGAGCAGGAGCAGGAGCGGGGGATCACCATCACCTCCGCCGCCACCACCTGCTTCTGGGAGGGCACCCAGATCAACATCATCGACACGCCCGGCCACGTCGACTTCACGGTCGAGGTCGAGCGGTCGCTGCGCGTCCTCGACGGTGCGGTCGCCGTCTTCGACGGCAAGGAGGGCGTCGAGCCCCAGTCCGAGACGGTGTGGCGGCAGGCGGACAAGTACGACGTCCCCCGCATCTGCTTCGTCAACAAGATGGACAAGCTCGGCGCCGACTTCTTCTTCACCGTGCGCACGATCATCGAGCGCCTGGGTGCCGAGCCCCTCGTCATGCAGATCCCGATCGGCGCGGAGAACGACTTCCAGGGCGTCATCGACCTGGTCTACATGCGCTCCCTGACCTGGAGCGCGGAAGCGGCCAAGGGCGAGGCGTACGAGAAGGGCCCGATCCCGGCCGAGCTGCAGGCGCAGGCCGACGAGTACCGCCAGAAGCTGGTGGAGCGCGTCGCCGAGACCGACGAGGCCCTGCTGGAGAAGTACCTCGGGGGCGAGGACCTCACCCCCGAGGAGATCAAGGCCGCCGTGCGCAAGCTGACGATCGCCAGCGAGGTCTACCCGGTCTTCTGCGGTTCCGCGTTCAAGAACAAGGGCGTGCAGCCCATGCTCGACGCGGTCCTCGACTACCTGCCGTCCCCGCTGGACGTGAAGCCGATGATCGGCCACAAGGTGGGCGACGAGTCGGTGGAGATCATCCGCAAGCCGGACGCCGACGAGCCGTTCTCGGCCCTGGCCTTCAAGGTCGCGGCGCACCCGTTCTTCGGGAAGCTGACCTACGTGCGCGTGTACTCCGGGCGGGTCGCCGCCGGTTCCCAGGTCGTGAACTCGACCAAGGGCAAGAAGGAGCGCATCGGGAAGCTCTTCCAGATGCACTCCAACAAGGAGAACCCGGTCGAGGAGGCTCGCGCGGGCCACATCTACGCGATGATCGGCCTCAAGGAGACGACGACCGGCGACACGCTGTCCGACGCGGCGCAGCAGGTCGTCCTCGAGTCGATGACCTTCCCCGAGCCCGTCATCTCCGTGGCCATCGAGCCCAAGACGAAGGGCGACCAGGAGAAGCTGGGCACCGCGATCCAGCGCCTGGCCGAGGAGGACCCCACCTTCCAGGTGGAGCTCGACCAGGAGACCGGCCAGACCATCATCAAGGGGATGGGCGAGCTCCACCTCGACATCCTCGTCGACCGCATGAAGCGCGAGTTCAAGGTCGAGGCGAACGTCGGCAAGCCGCAGGTGGCCTACCGCGAGACGATCCGCCGCGCGGTCGAGAAGATGGACTACACCCACAAGAAGCAGACGGGTGGGTCGGGCCAGTACGCGAAGGTCCAGGTGACCATCGAGCCGCTGGACACCTCCGACGGGGAGTTCTACCAGTTCGACAACAAGGTCACCGGTGGCCGCGTCCCGCGCGAGTACATCCCCTCCGTGGACGCCGGCATCCAGGACGCCATGCAGCTCGGCGTGGTCGCGGGCTACCCGCTCGTGGGCATCAAGGCGAGCCTCCTCGACGGTGCTGCGCACGACGTCGACTCCTCCGAGATGGCGTTCAAGATCGCGGGCTCGATGGTCCTCAAGGAGGCCGTCAAGCGCGCCGACCCGGTGCTCCTCGAGCCCGTGATGTCCGTCGAGGTGCGTACGCCCGCCGACTACATGGGTGAAGTCATCGGCGACCTGAACTCCCGCCGTGGGCAGATCGAGTCCATGGAGGACGTCAGCGGGGCCAAGGTCGTCAAGGCGACCGTGCCGCTGTCGGAGATGTTCGGCTACGTCGGCGACCTGCGGTCCAAGACCCAGGGTCGTGCGGTCTACACGATGCAGTTCTCCAACTACGCCGAGGTTCCCCGGAACGTGGCGGAGGAGATCGTGAAGAAGGTCCGCGGGGAGTAACCGCCCCGGGAGCCGGCGGGGGGTCCACACCCCCCGCCGGCACCAGACCGGTCACCAGACGGCGGCCGGCCACTCTCACCCACCCGCCCGATCCACGGGACGGGGAAGAAGCGACAGTCCGAGGAGGACCCCCAGTGGCGAAGGCGAAGTTCGAGCGGACTAAGCCGCACGTCAACATCGGCACGATCGGTCACATCGACCACGGGAAGACGACGCTGACGGCGGCGATCACCCGCGTGCTGCACGACAAGTACCCGGAGCTCAACCAGGCCTCGGCGTTCGACCAGATCGACAAGGCCCCCGAAGAGCGTCAGCGCGGGATCACCATCTCGATCGCGCACGTCGAGTACCAGACCGAGGCGCGCCACTACGCGCACGTCGACTGCCCGGGTCACGCGGACTACATCAAGAACATGATCACCGGTGCGGCGCAGATGGACGGCGCCATCCTGGTGGTCGCGGCGACCGACGGCCCCATGCCCCAGACCAAGGAGCACGTCATCCTGGCCCGCCAGGTCGGCGTCCCCTACATCGTCGTGGCCCTGAACAAGGCCGACATGGTCGAGGACGAGGAGCTGCTCGAGCTCGTCGAGATGGAGGTGCGCGAGCTCCTCTCCAGCTACGAGTTCCCCGGTGACGACGTCCCCGTCGTCCGGGTCTCCGCGCTGAAGGCCCTCGAGGGCGACGCCGAGTGGGGCGACAAGCTCATGGAGCTCATGAACGCGGTCGACACCGCGATCCCCGAGCCCGAGCGTGCGATCGACCAGCCCTTCCTGATGCCGATCGAGGACGTCTTCACGATCACCGGCCGCGGCACCGTCGTGACCGGCCGCATCGAGCGCGGTGTCCTCAACGTCAACCAGGAGGTCGAGGTCGTCGGCATCAAGCCGACCTCCACCAAGACCACCGTGACCAGCATCGAGATGTTCAACAAGATGCTGGACACCGGCCAGGCCGGCGACAACGCCGCCCTGCTGCTGCGCGGTCTCAAGCGTGACGACGTCGAGCGCGGCCAGGTCGTCGTGAAGCCGGGCAGCATCACGCCGCACACCGAGTTCGAGGGCCAGGCCTACATCCTGTCCAAGGACGAGGGTGGCCGTCACACGCCCTTCTACAACAACTACCGTCCGCAGTTCTACTTCCGGACGACCGACGTCACCGGCGTCGTCTCGCTGCCCGAGGGCACCGAGATGGTCATGCCCGGCGACAACACCGAGATGAAGGTCGACCTCATCCAGCCCATCGCGATGGAAGAGGGCCTGAAGTTCGCGATCCGTGAGGGTGGCCGCACCGTCGGCGCCGGTCGGGTCACGAAGATCCTCAAGTGAGCTGAGCCGGCGGGGGAGCGAGAGCCCCCCGCCGGGTCGCTCTCCGCGCGGAGGGGCGGGTCCACTCGGGCCCGCCCCTCCGTCGTGAGGGGCGCCGCCGCCGGCGGCGCCTGCCCAGTCCTCCGCGCACGGCTCGATTCGCCAAGGTGGGGTCCTGTCTGGCAGACTATCGGGGTTGCTGTGCCGCCGCGGGTGAATCCCGCCAGGCGACCGGCGACCGCGAACGTCGAACGTCTCGTACGGGCGGCGGACGGTCAACCTGAACAGGACGACCGCCGTGGGTGACCACGGCTAGGGACCACACCGGGCAACCGGGCGAGGGTGCAGATCGTGCGAGAGCGCGACACGCCCGACCTCGGGGGTCGGAGCCCCTGACGGGGCTCCGCGCCGCGCGCGAGTCAGTAGCGGTACGAAGAGAGAGAGTCAGACGACGCCATGGCGGGACAGAAGATCCGCATCAGGCTCAAGGCCTACGACCACGAGGTCATCGACAGCTCGGCGCGCAAGATCGTCGACACGGTGACCCGTACCGGCGCTTCCGTCGCCGGCCCCGTGCCGCTGCCGACCGAGAAGAACGTCTACTGCGTGATCCGCTCGCCGCACAAGTACAAGGACAGCCGCGAGCACTTCGAGATGCGCACGCACAAGCGCCTCATCGACATCATCGACCCCACGCCGAAGACCGTCGACTCGCTCATGCGTCTCGACCTCCCGGCCGGTGTCGACATCGAGATCAAGCTCTGAGGGACTGCACACGATGAGCGACAGGCAAGTGCGAGGGGTGCTCGGCACCAAGCTCGGCATGACGCAGCTGTGGGACGAGGCCAACCGCCTCATCCCCGTCACGGTCGTCAAGGTCGAGCCCAACGTCGTGACCCAGGTCCGCACCACTACCACCGACGGCTACGAGGCCGTCCAGCTCGCCACCACGGCGATCCCGCAGCGCAAGGCGAGCAAGCCGGCTGCCGGGCACTTCGCGAAGGCCGGTGTGGCGCCCCGCCGTCACCTGGTCGAGCTGCGCACCACGGACGCCGCGTCCTACGAGCCGGGCCAGGAGGTCACGGCCGAGGTGTTCGACGCGGGCACCACCGTCGACGTGGTCGGCACCACGAAGGGCAAGGGCTTCGCGGGCGTCATGAAGCGCCACGGCTTCGCGGGTGTGAGCGCTTCCCACGGCTCGCACCGCAACCACCGCAAGCCGGGCTCCATCGGCGGGTGCGCCACGCCGGGCCGCGTCTTCAAGGGCCTGCGCATGGCCGGTCGCATGGGTGCCGTGCGCCAGACGACCCAGAACCTGACCGTGCACGCGGTCGACGCGGAGAAGGGTCTGCTGCTCATCACGGGCGCCGTCCCCGGTCCCCGCGGCGCGCTCGTGCTCGTCAAGACCGCCGCCAAGGCGCGCGTGAAGGAGGCCTGAGCAGATGACCGCGACGACTGAGGCCATCACCGTCCCGCTGCGCACCGCCGACGGCGGCACCAGCGGCACCGTGGAGCTGCCCGCGGCCGACTTCGGCCGCCAGGTGAACCTCCCGCTGATCCACCAGGTCGTGACGGCCCAGCTGGCCGCCGCGCGCCAGGGCACCCACTCCACCAAGAGCCGTGGCGAGGTGCGAGGCGGTGGCAGGAAGCCCTACAAGCAGAAGGGCACCGGCCGCGCCCGTCAGGGCTCGCTGCGCGCCCCGCAGTTCACCGGCGGTGGCATCGTCCACGGCCCGCAGCCGCGCGACTACTCGCAGCGGACGCCCAAGAAGATGAAGGCCGCCGCCCTGCGCGGTGCGCTCTCCGACCGGGTGCGCCACGAGCGCCTCCACGTGGTGGAGGCCCTGGCCATCGGCGAGGCCCCCTCGACCAAGGTCGCCGTGAAGCTGCTGGCCGCGCTCTCCGGCCGCAAGAACGTGCTGGTCGTCCTGACCCGCGACGACGAGGTGGCGGCCAAGAGCCTGCGCAACATCGCCGGCGTGCACGTCCTGCCCGCGGACCAGCTGAACACCTACGACGTGGTCAAGAGCGACGACGTCGTCTTCACCCGCGCGGCGCTGGACGCCTTCGTCGCGGGGCCGCCGAAGGGTCGCAGCGCGACCGCGGTGGCGGCGGAGTCGGAAGGGAGCACCCTGTGAGCTCGATCGGCGGAACCCAGAAGGACCCGCGCGACATCCTCATCGCTCCGGTCGTCTCGGAGAAGAGCTACGGGCTCATCGACGAGGGCAAGTACACGTTCATCGTGGACCCGGCGGCGAACAAGACCGAGATCAAGATGGCGGTCGAGAAGGTGTTCGGCGTGAAGGTCTCCGCGGTGAACACCGCGAACCGGCAGGGCAAGAGCCGGCGCACCCGGTACGGCACCGGCAAGCGCAAGGACACCAAGCGGGCCATCGTGACGTTGCGCGAGGGCACGATCGACATCTTCGGCGGCTCGGTCGCCTGAGCCCCAGGGCTCGCACGACTGCCGTAGACACCTTCGAACCCGAGGAACCGACGCAATGGGAATCCGCAAGTACAAGCCGACGACGCCGGGCCGCCGCGGCTCGTCCGTCGCCGACTTCGTCGAGGTCACGCGGAGCGAGCCGGAGAAGTCGCTCGTCCGCCCCCTCACCAAGTCCGGCGGCCGCAACTCGACCGGGCGCATCACGACCCGCCACATCGGTGGTGGCCACAAGCGCGCCTACCGCGTCATCGACTTCCGTCGTGACGACAAGGACGGCGTGCCGGCGAAGGTCGCGCACATCGAGTACGACCCCAACCGCACCGCGCGCATCGCGCTGCTGCACTACGTGGACGGCGAGAAGCGCTACATCATCGCGCCGACCCGTCTGAAGCAGGGCGACCGGATCGAGAACGGCCCCACGGCCGACATCAAGCCGGGCAACAACCTGCCGCTGCGCAACATCCCGGTCGGCACCGTGATCCACGCGATCGAGCTGCGCCCCGGTGGCGGTGCGAAGATCGCCCGCTCCGCCGGTGCCAGCGTGCAGCTGGTGGCCCGCGAGGGCCGCTTCGCGCAGCTCCGCATGCCCTCCGGTGAGATCCGCAACGTCGACGTCCGCTGCCGCGCGACGATCGGCGAGGTGGGCAACGCCGAGCAGTCGAACATCAACTGGGGCAAGGCCGGCCGCATGCGCTGGAAGGGCAAGCGCCCGACCGTCCGTGGAGTCGCCATGAACCCGATCGACCACCCGCACGGTGGTGGTGAGGGCAAGACGTCCGGTGGCCGTCACCCCGTCAGCCCCTGGGGTCAGCCTGAGGGCCGCACGCGGCGTCCGGGCAAGGAGAGCGACAAGCTCATCGTCCGTCGTCGCCGCACCGGCAAGAAGCGCTGATAGGGAGTCCAGGCCAGCATGCCTCGCAGCTTGAAGAAGGGCCCGTTCATCGACGACCACCTTCAGAGGAAGGTGGACTCGCAGAACGAGGCCGGCACGCACAACGTCATCCGTACCTGGTCCCGCCGTTCGGTCATCACGCCGGACTTCCTGGGCCACACGTTCGCGGTGCACGACGGCCGCAAGCACGTCCCCGTCTTCGTCACCGAGGCGATGGTGGGGCACAAGCTCGGCGAGTTCGCGCCCACGCGCACGTTCAAGGGCCACGAGAAGGACGACCGCAAGGGGCGTCGTCGCTGAGCACCGCTCATCGACGACGTCACAGACTGAGACCAGAAGGCAGGACAGGGATGGAAGCCAAGGCGCAGACGCGGTACCTCCGCGTCACGCCCCAGAAGGCGCGCCGAGTCGTCGACCTCGTCCGGGGCAAGCAGGCCACCGAGGCCGTCGCCGTGCTCTCGTTCGCCCCGCAGTCGGCGGCCGAGCCGGTGCGGAAGCTCGTCGAGAGCGCCATCGCGAACGCGAAGTTCCTCGCGGACAAGCACTCTGAGGCGTTCGACCCCAACGACTACGTGGTCAAGGCGATCCACGTCGACGAAGGCCCCACCATGAAGCGCTTCCGTCCCCGCGCCCAGGGCCGCGCGGGACGCATCCTGAAGCGCACCAGCCACATCACGGTGGTCGTCGCCCCCGCCGTCGCCGGCGCCAAGAAGACGAGGAGGACCCGCTAGTGGGACAGAAGGTCAACCCGCACGGGTTCCGACTGGGCATCACCACCGACCACAAGAGCCGCTGGTTCGCGGACTCCACCAAGACGGGTCAGCGCTACGCCGACTACGTCAAGGAGGACGTCGCGATCCGCCGCCTCATGTCCAAGGGCATGGAGCGGGCCGGCATCTCCAAGGTCGAGATCGAGCGCACCCGCGACCGCGTGCGCGTCGACATCCACACCGCCCGGCCGGGCATCGTCATCGGCCGTCGCGGCGCGGAGGCCGACCGCATCCGCGGTGAGCTGGAGAAGCTCACCGGAAAGCAGGTGCAGCTGAACATCCTCGAGGTCAAGAACCCCGAGGTGGACGCCCAGCTCGTGGCGCAGGGCATCGCCGAGCAGCTCGCCAGCCGCGTGTCGTTCCGCCGCGCCATGCGCAAGGGCATGCAGACGTCCCTGCGCTCCGGTGCCAAGGGCATCCGCGTGCAGTGCGCCGGCCGCCTGGGCGGCGCCGAGATGAGCCGCTCCGAGTTCTACCGCGAGGGTCGTGTGCCGCTGCACACGCTGCGCGCGAACATCGACTACGGCTTCTACGAGGCCCGCACGACCTTCGGCCGCATCGGCGTGAAGGTCTGGATCTACCACGGTGACGTCACCAGCCGTGAGCTCGCCCAGTCGCAGGCCGCCGCTCCGCGCGCCCCGCGTCGTGGCGAGCGCGGCGACCGCCCCGACCGCGGCGGCCGTCGTCCCCGTCCCGCTCAGGACGCGGCCAGCGCGCCGGTGGCCGAGGCCGCCAGCGCCGGCAGCGCCCCGACCGGGACTGCGGCGAACGAGGCCGTCACCGGCAAGGGCAGCAACGGAACGGAGGCCTGAGTCGTGCTCATCCCACGGCGAGTCAAGCACCGCAAGCAGCACCACCCCACGCGGCGTGGTGCGGCGACCGGCGGCACCCGCGTCACCTTCGGCGAGTACGGGATCATGGCCGTCGAAGGCGGCTACGTGACCAACCGGCAGATCGAGTCGGCCCGTATCGCCATCACCCGCCACATCCGTCGTGGCGGCAAGGTCTGGATCAACATCTACCCGGACCGGCCGCTCACGAAGAAGCCCGCCGAGACCCGCATGGGTTCCGGCAAGGGCTCGCCGGAGTGGTGGATCGCGAACGTGAAGCCGGGAAGGGTCATGTTCGAGCTGTCGTTCCCCAACGAGAAGGTCGCTGCGGAGGCGCTGACCCGCGCCATCCACAAGCTTCCGGTGAAGTGCAAGATCGTGCGCCGCGAGGGTGGTGAGTGATGGCCATCGGGACCAAGGGGCTGAGCCCCGACGAGCTTCGTGAGTTCGACGACGCGAAGCTGGTCGACGAGCTCAAGAAGGCCAAGGAAGAGCTGTTCAACCTGCGCTTCCAGTCCGCGACCGGTCAGCTGGAGAACAACTCCCGGCTCCGGGCCGTCAAGCGGGACATCTCCCGCATCTACACCACGATGCGCGAGCGCGAGCTCGGCATCACCGAGGCGCCGATCACGAAGGAGGCTGCGGAGTGAGCGAGCAGACCGCCGCCGCCGCGACGAGCGAGCGCGGCTACCGCAAGACGCGCCGCGGCTACGTCGTCAGCGACAAGATGCAGAAGACCGTCGTGGTCGAGGTCGAGGACCGCGTGAAGCACCCGCTCTACGCCAAGGTCATCCGCCGCACCACCAAGGTCAAGGCGCACGACGAGGCTTCGACGGCCGGCGTGGGGGACCTCGTCCTCATCGCCGAGACCCGGCCGCTGTCGGCCACGAAGCGCTGGCGCGTGGTCGAGGTCCTCGAGCGCGCCAAGTGACCTCGGGCGGAGCGCGGCTGCGCACCGCCCCCCGTACCCCATGTCCGTTCGGCCAGGCTCGGCGCCCCCTCGCGGGGCGTCGAGAACCGGCGCGACGAAGGAGTAGAGAGTGATCCAGCAGGAGTCGCGGCTCAAGGTCGCCGACAACACGGGTGCCAAGGAGATCCTGTGCATCCGCGTGCTCGGCGGTTCCGGCCGCCGCTACGCGGGCATCGGTGACGTGATCGTGGCCACGGTCAAGGACGCGATCCCCGGTGGCAACGTGAAGAAGGGCGACGTGGTCAAGGCCGTCGTCGTCCGCACCAAGAAGGAGCGTCGCCGCGCCGACGGTTCCTACATCCGCTTCGACGAGAACGCCGCCGTGATCCTCCGCGCCGACGGCGACCCGCGCGGCACCCGCATCTTCGGGCCCGTGGGTCGCGAACTGCGTGAGAAGAAGTTCATGCGCATCATCTCGCTGGCTCCGGAGGTGCTCTGACCCATGGGGAAGATCCGCATCAAGAAGGGTGACCTCGTCCAGGTCGTCACCCGTGTGCGTGGACGCCGCAACGAGGACGGGACGAAGACCTCCGACCTCGGCAAGCAGGGCAAGGTCCTGGAGGTCTTCGCCGACACGCAGCGCGTGCTCGTCGAGGGCGTCAACCAGATGAAGCGGCACACCAAGGCCCGTCCGGGTGTCGCCGGCGGCATCGAGGTCCGCGAGGCCCCGATCCACATCAGCAACGTGCAGCTGGTGGACCCGGAGACGGGCAAGCCGACCCGCGTCGGCATCCGCACCGAGCAGGTCGAGCGCGACGGCCGGACCAAGACCAACCGGATCCGCGTCGCCAAGCGCTCCGGCAAGGACATCTGATGACTACTGAGACTGAAGCCCGCGTGCTGCCCCGCCTGAAGCAGCGCTACCGTGACGAGATCAAGGGTCAGCTGCACGAGCAGTTCTCCTACGGCAACGTCATGCAAATCCCCGGCCTGGTCAAGGTCGTGGTGAACATGGGTGTCGGCGAGGCCGCTCGCGACTCCAAGCTGATCGACGGCGCCGTGCGCGACCTGACCGTCATCACCGGCCAGAAGCCGCAGGTGACCAAGGCCCGCAAGTCGATCGCCCAGTTCAAGCTCCGCGAGGGCATGCCGATCGGCGCGCACACCACGCTGCGCGGCGACCGCATGTGGGAGTTCCTGGACCGCCTGCTGTCGCTCGCCCTGCCACGCATCCGCGACTTCCGCGGCCTGTCGGCGAAGCAGTTCGACGGCAACGGCAACTACACCTTCGGTCTCAACGAGCAGTCGATGTTCCACGAGATCGACCAGGACAAGATCGACCGCGTCCGCGGCATGGACATCACGGTCGTGACGACGGCCAAGACCGACGAGGAGGGCCGTGCGCTGCTGCGTGCGCTGGGCTTCCCGTTCAAGGAGAACTGACCGTGGCGAAGACCGCTCTCGTTACCAAGGCCGCGCGCAAGCCCAAGTTCGCTGTCCGCGCCTACACCCGTTGCCAGCGCTGCGGCCGGCCCCACGCCGTGTTCCGCAAGTTCGGCATCTGCCGCATCTGCCTGCGGGAGATGGCACACCGTGGCGAGCTGCCCGGTGTGACCAAGAGCAGCTGGTGACCTCCAACATCACGACGACGCCGCAGGTCCGCACCGCTCAGCGCGGTGTGGAAACCCCGGCGAGGAAGGGCGGACGAGCCCGATGACGATGACCGACCCCATCGCAGACATGTTGACCCGTCTGCGCAACGCCAACTCGGCGTACCACGACACGGTTTCCATGCCGTACAGCAAGCTCAAGTCGCACATCGCGGAGATCCTCCAGGCCGAGGGCTACATCGCCTCCTGGTCCGTCGAGGACGCCGAGGTCGGCAAGAAGCTGACGCTGAACCTGAAGTTCGGCCCCAACCGGGAGCGCTCCATCGCCGGCCTGCGCCGCGTGAGCAAGCCCGGTCTGCGGGTCTACGCGAAGTCGACCAACCTGCCCCGCGTGCTCGGTGGCCTCGGCGTGGCGATCCTGTCCACGTCCTCGGGGCTGCTGACCGACAAGCAGGCCAACAAGAAGGGCGTGGGTGGGGAAGTCCTCGCCTACGTCTGGTGAGGGAGGAGGACTCATGTCGCGCATCGGTCGACTCCCGATCCCCGTTCCCACGGGCGTGGACGTGACCATCGACGGCCCCGCCGTCACGGTCAAGGGCCCCAAGGGCACGCTGACGCACACCATCGCTTCGCCGATCACGGTGGAGCGCACGGACGAGGGCACCCTGCAGGTCGTTCGCCCGAACGACGAGCGGACCTCTCGCTCCCTGCACGGCCTGACCCGCACGCTCCTGGCCAACATGGTCGAGGGCGTGACCCAGGGCTACGAGAAGCGCCTCGAGATCGTCGGCACCGGTTACCGCGTGACGGCCCGGGGCTCCGACCTCGAGTTCGCCCTCGGGTTCAGCCACCCGGTCGTCGTCAAGGCGCCGGACGGCATCACCTTCGCGGTCGAGAACAACACCCGCTTCTCGGTGGCCGGCATCGACAAGCAGCAGGTCGGCGAGGTCGCTGCGAACATCCGCAAGCTCCGCAAGCCCGACCCGTACAAGGGCAAGGGCGTGCGCTACGCCGGCGAGCAGATCCGCCGCAAGGTCGGAAAGGCTGGTAAGTGACGATGGCTCTCTCCACCCAGCGCACCCAGAAGAGCAAGGCCGCGTCGCTCAAGCGCCGCCACACCCGCGTGCGCAAGAAGGTCGTGGGCACCGCTGCGCGCCCGCGCCTGGTCGTCACCCGCTCCACCCGGCACGTCTTCGTGCAGGTCATCGACGACGCGGCGGGTCACACCCTCGTGTCGGCCTCGACCATGGAGTCGGACCTGCGTGCGAGCAGCGACGACAAGTCGGCCAAGGCGAAGGCCGTCGGCGTCCTCGTCGGCGAGCGGGCCAAGGCGGCCGGCATCGAGGCCGTGGTCTTCGACCGCGGCGGCAACCGCTACGCCGGGCGCGTGGCGGCGATCGCCGACGGCGCCCGCGAGGCTGGTCTCGCCCTGTGATGACCCGAACTGTCGATGAGATGAGGAACGTCTGATGCCTGGACCCCAGCGCCGAGGCGCCGGCGCCGGTGCGGCCGGCGGCGGCGACAACCGCAACAACGACCGTCGGGACCGCCGTGACGGCGGCCGCGACCAGCGCGGGCGGGGCGACGCGGGCGACCGCGGCAACTTCGTCGAGCGCGTGGTGACCATCAACCGCGTGGCCAAGGTCGTCAAGGGCGGCCGCCGCTTCAGCTTCACGGCCCTCGTGGTCGTGGGCGACGGCGACGGCACCGTCGGCGTCGGCTACGGCAAGGCCAAGGAGGTGCCCGCGGCGATCGCCAAGGGTGTCGAGGAGGCCAAGAAGAACTTCTTCCGCGTGCCCCGCATCCAGGGCACCATCCCGCACCCCGTGCAGGGCGAGAAGGCGGCCGGCGTGGTCATGCTGCGTCCGGCCTCCCCGGGTACCGGTGTCATCGCCGGTGGTCCGGTGCGCGCCGTGCTGGAGTGCGCGGGCGTCCACGACGTCCTGTCCAAGTCCCTGGGCAGCGACAACGCCATCAACATCGTCCACGCGACGGTGGAGGCGCTGCGCGGCCTGGAGCGTCCCGAGCAGGTCGCGGCGCGCCGCGGGCTGCCGGTGGACCACGTCGCGCCCGCCGCGCTGCTGCGCGCCCGGGCCGAGGGGGTGACCGCCTGATGGGTCGCATCAAGGTCACCCAGGTGAAGTCCGCCATCGGCGGTAAGCAGAACCAGCGGGACACCCTCCGCAGCCTCGGGCTGCACAAGATCGGGCAGAGCGTCGTCAAGGACGACAAGCCCGAGTTCCGCGGCATGGCCAAGACGGTGGCGCACCTCGTGACCGTCGAGGAGGTTGACTGACATGGCGAACCAGCCGGGCGAGCACGTCCTGAAGCTGCACCACCTGCGCCCCGCCCCGGGCGCGAAGACCGCCAAGACCCGCGTCGGCCGCGGTGAGGGCAGCAAGGGCAAGACCGCCGGTCGCGGCACCAAGGGCACCAAGGCGCGGTACTCCGTGCCCGAGGCGTTCGAGGGCGGCCAGATGCCCCTGCACATGCGCCTGCCGAAGCTGCGCGGGTTCAAGAACCCGTTCCGCGTCGAGTACCAGGTCGTCAACCTCGACAAGCTGGCCTCCCTGTACCCCGAGGGCGGCACGGTCACGGTCGAGGACCTGGTCGCCAAGGGCGCGGTCCGCAAGGGCCAGCCCGTCAAGGTCCTGGGCACCGGTGAGGTCACCGTGGCCCTGCAGGTGACCGCGGACAAGTTCTCCACCTCGGCCGCCGAGAAGATCGCGGCGGCCGGCGGGACGACCACCGCCTCCTGAGCGGCGTCCCTGTTCCACCACGCACGGCGGTAGCGGCGAGTGATCGCCTGCTACCGCCGTGTGCGCGTTGTGGGTGACTGTAGGGTGCTCCGGGGAGACGCCCGCAGCACGCTGCGCACGCCGACCCGGCAGGTCTCCGCAAGTCCGTCCTCGAAGTCCACCCGCCGCGCCCCGCCGGGCAGCGGTGGCGCAGGAGGTTCACGTGCTCACCGCATTGGCCCGGGCGTTCCGCACGCCGGACCTGCGCCGCAAGCTGCTGTTCACGCTCGGCATCATCGTGCTGGTCCGTGTCGGCTCCTTCGTGCCCACGCCCGGGGTGGACTACGCCGCCGTGCAGCAGTGCATCGCGCTCGCCGACTCCGGCAACGACCTCTTGGGGTTGGTCAACCTCTTCTCGGGCGGCGCGCTGCTCCAGCTGAGCATCTTCGCGCTCGGGATCATGCCGTACATCACGGCGAGCATCATCGTCCAGCTGCTCACCGTGGTGATCCCGCGCTTCGAGGCCCTCAAGAAGGAGGGTCAGCAGGGCACGACCAAGCTGACCCAGTACACGCGCTACCTGACCATCGCCCTGGCCGTGCTGCAGTCGACGACCTACGTGACGATCGCGCGCGACCCCTCCCGGCTCTTCGGCACGGCCTGCAACGCCGAGGTGGTGCCCGACCAGAGCATCCCGGTGATCGTGCTCATGGTCATGACGATGACCGCGGGCACCGGGCTGATCATGTGGCTGGGCGAGCTGGTCACCGAGCGCGGCGTCGGCAACGGCATGTCCCTGCTCATCTTCACGCAGATCGCAGCGGGCTTCCCCACGTCGCTGTGGGCCATCCAGCGCGAGCGCGGCACGCTGACGTTCGCGGCCGTCCTGCTCATGGGCCTGGTGGTCGTGGCCGCCGTCGTGGCCGTGGAGCAGTCCCAGCGCCGCGTGCCGGTGCAGTACGCCAAGCGGATGGTCGGCCGGCGCATGTTCGGCGGCAGCTCCACCTACATCCCGCTGAAGGTCAACATGGCCGGCGTCATCCCGGTCATCTTCGCCTCCTCGCTGCTGTACCTGCCCGCGCTGGTGTCGCAGTTCAGCGACCAGGACGCCGGCTGGGTCGTGTGGATCAACAGGTACCTCGTGACCGGTGACCACCCGATCTACATGGCCACCTACTTCCTGCTGATCATCTTCTTCGCCTACTTCTACGTCGCGATCACGTTCAACCCGGACGAGGTCGCCGAGAACATGCGCAAGTACGGCGGCTTCATCCCCGGCGTGCGCGCCGGCCGGCCCACCGCCGAGTACCTCGACTACATCCTCACGCGCATCACCCTGCCAGGCTCGCTGTACCTGGGGCTCGTCTCGCTGCTTCCCCTGATCGCACTGGTGGCGTTCAATGCCAACGCGAACTTCCCCTTCGGGGGCACGTCGATCCTGATCATCGTCGGGGTGGGCCTCGAGACGGTGAAGCAGATCGAGTCCCAGCTCCAGCAGCGCAACTACGAAGGGTTCTTGCGATGAGTCGTCTCGTCCTCCTCGGTCCGCCCGGTGCCGGCAAGGGCACCCAGGCCAAGCTCCTGTCCGACCGCCTCGGCATCCCGGCGATCTCCACCGGCGACATCTTCCGGGCGAACGTCGCGGAGCGCACCGACCTGGGCAGGACGGTCCAGGAGTACCTGGACGCGGGCAAGTACGTGCCCGACTCCGTGACCAACGCCATGGTGCGCGACCGCCTGGCGCAGCCGGACGCCGCCGACGGCTTCATCCTCGACGGCTACCCGCGCACGACCGACCAGGTCCGCGAGCTCGACGACATGCTGGCCGTGGCCGGCGTGAAGCTCGACCGGGTCCTGGAGATCACCGCCGACCCCGACGAGCTCGTGCGCCGCCTGACGAAGCGCGCCCAGGTCGAGGGTCGCAGCGACGACACCGAGGAGGTCGTCCGCACCCGGCAGCAGGTCTACGCCGAGCAGACCGCCCCGCTGGTCGCGGTGTACTCCGAGCGCGGTCTGCTGCGCAGCGTGGACGGTCTGGGCGAGGTGCCCGAGGTGACCGCGCGGCTGCTGGACGCGCTGGCGTCCGACGCCGGCTGAGGCAGCTCCTTGTTCGGTCGCGAGCGCATCGAGATCAAGACGCCGGAACAGGTCGTCGCCATGCGGCGCGCGGGTCTGCTGACCCACGCAGCGCTGGAGAGCGCCCGGGCGGCCCTGCGCCCGGGGATCACCACGCGCGAGCTGGACGCCGTCGCCGCCGAGGTGATCCGCGCCGGTGGCGGCACGTCCAACTTCCTGGGCTACCACGGCTACCCGGCCACCCTGTGCATCTCCGTCAACCACGTGGTCGTCCACGGCATCCCCGGTGACCAAGTGCTGGCCGAGGGCGACGTCGTCTCCATCGACGGCGGTGCGGTCGTCGACGGCTGGCACGGCGACTCCGCGTTCACGGCCATCGTGGGGGAGCCGGCCGACCCGGCCGACGTCGAACTGGTGGAGACCACCCGCCGGGCCCTGTGGGCCGGCATCGCGGCCCTGGACCGCCGTGGGCGAGTGGGGGACGTCGGGGCCGCCGTGGAGGACGCGGTGGACGGTCGCTTCGCCATCGTCGACGGGTACACCGGCCACGGCATCGGCACGGCGATGCACATGGCGCCCGAGGTGCTCAACCACCGGGCCCGGGAGCGCGGTCCCAAGGTGCGCCCCGGCCTGTGCCTGGCCGTGGAGCCGATGTGCACCCGCGGGGGCGTCGAGACCGACGTCCTCGCCGACGAGTGGACCGTGGTGACCTCCGACGGCTCCCGAGCCGCGCACTGGGAGCACACCGTGGCGGTGCTGGAGGAGGGCCTGTGGGTGCTCACCGCCCCCGACGGCGGAGCCTCCGAGCTCGGCCCGCTCGGGGTGCGGGTCCCGCAGGAGTGACTGCGGCGCAGCGCGTCTCACCGGCGCGCTGCGCCGATTTCTTGTATGGCGCGCCGTCGACTAAGCTTGACCGTCGGTCCGCCATGCCCATGTTCCGACGCGTCAGCGCCGGGCAGAGCGGGCGGACACCGAACCGACACTTGATGGAAAAGCGGAGGACATGCCGAAGAAGGACGGCGTCATCGAGATCGAAGGCACCGTGATCGAAGCCCTGCCGAACGCGATGTTCCGCGTCGAGCTGAGCAACGGTCACAAGGTGCTCGCCCACATCTCCGGGAAGATGCGGCAGCACTACATCCGCATCCTCCCCGAGGACCGGGTGGTCGTCGAGCTCAGCCCCTACGACCTGTCCCGCGGGCGCATCGTCTACCGCTACAAGTGATCCCCCCACTGGCCGCCGGCCGGGGTCCCGCCACGCCCGTGGCCGGGGTCCGGTCTGCACGACCGGAGACACGATGAAGGTCAAGCCGAGCGTCAAGAAGATCTGCGACAAGTGCAAGGTGATCCGCCGTCACGGCCGGGTCATGATCATCTGCGACAACCTGCGCCACAAGCAGCGCCAGGGCTGATCGCAGGACCACCCCCGCCGCCGGGCCCCGCAGCCGGCAGCACCCGTTGCAGCACCCGCCCGTCCCGGTGACCACCGGAGCGGGCGACACCCCCGGTCGGAGGCCGGGGACCCGCCCGACGAGAGCGGGAGCGGTGCTGCGTCAGACCTCCGCCACAGAAGAAGGACCACCACGATGGCACGTCTCGTCGGTGTCGACCTCCCCCGCGAGAAGCGGCTGGAGATCGCACTCACGTACATCTACGGCGTCGGGCGCACCCGCGCCCAGGAGACGCTGGCCGCTACCGGCGTCAGCCCGGACCTGCGCGTCCGCGACCTCTCGGACGACGACCTGGTCGCCCTGCGCGACCACATCGAGGGCAACTACCGCGTCGAGGGTGACCTCCGCCGCGAGGTGGCCGCCGACATCCGCCGCAAGGTCGAGATCGGCACCTACCAGGGTCTGCGGCACCGCCGCGGCCTGCCCGTGCGCGGGCAGCGCACCAAGACCAACGCCCGCACCCGCAAGGGACCGAAGCGCACCGTGGCCGGCAAGAAGAAGGCCGGTCGCAAGTAAGCAGTGCGCGGCCCTCCGGGTCGCCTCGCGAGCCGTCCACCGGCTCGCCCTCGAACTCAGTCGTCGCAGTCCACCAGGAGTCCGGACACCATGCCTCCCAAGAGCCGCCAGGCCACGGCGACGCGCAAGCCGCGTCGCAAGGAGAAGAAGAACGTCGCGCACGGCCACGCGCACATCAAGAGCACGTTCAACAACACGATCGTCTCGATCACCGACCCCACCGGTGCGGTGATCGCCTGGGCCTCCGCCGGCCAGGTCGGTTTCAAGGGGTCGCGCAAGTCCACCCCGTTCGCCGCTCAGATGGCGGCCGAGGCCGCCGCCCGCCGCGCTCAGGAGCACGGCATGCGCAAGGTCGACGTCTTCGTCAAGGGTCCCGGCTCCGGCCGTGAGACCGCGATCCGCTCGCTGCAGGCCACCGGCCTGGAGGTCGGCGCGATCCAGGACGTCACCCCCAGCCCGCACAACGGCTGCCGGCCGCCCAAGCGCCGGCGCGTCTGACCCGGTGACGGAGCCGGCCACCCCCTGCGGGGCGGTGGCCGGCTCCGCCCCGACCGGCTGGTCCCGGTCGACAAGCCAGACCCCGTCGGTGGACCGATGCTGACGGGCGTGCGGGGCGTCATATGGCGGACGCCCGCGGGAAGGAACCTCCGTGCTGATCGCACAGCGCCCCACCCTCACCGAAGACGTCGTCGACGAGTACCGCTCGCGCTTCGTCATCGAGCCCCTCGAGCCCGGTTTCGGGTACACGCTCGGCAACTCGCTGCGCCGGACCCTGCTGTCCTCCATCCCGGGCGCGGCCGTGACGAGCCTGCGCATCGACGGCGTCCTGCACGAGTTCACCAGCGTGCCGGGGGTCAAGGAGGACGTCACCGAGATCGTCCTCAACGTCAAGAACCTCGTGGTCTCCTCCGAGCACGACGAGCCCGTCGTGATGTACCTGCGCAAGCAGGGGCCGGGTGCCGTGACCGCCGCCGACATCGCGCCCCCGGCCGGTGTCGAGGTGCACAACCCCGACCTGCACATCGCGACCCTCAACGGCAAGGGCAAGCTCGAGATGGAGCTGACGGTCGAGCGTGGCCGCGGCTACGTGTCGGCCGCCCAGAACAAGTCCGGCGAGCAGGAGATCGGCCGCATCCCGGTCGACTCGATCTACTCGCCCGTGCTCAAGGTCACGTACAAGGTCGAGGCCACCCGCGTCGAGCAGCGGACGGACTTCGACCGCCTCGTCGTGGACGTGGAGACCAAGCACGCCATCACCCCGCGCGACGCCGTCGCCTCGGCCGGCAAGACGCTCACCGAGCTGTTCGGACTGGCGCGCGAGCTCAACGTCGAGGCCGAGGGCATCGACATGGGCCCCTCGCCGACCGACGCAGCGCTCGCGGCCGACCTCGCGCTGGAGATCGAGGCACTGGACCTGACGGTCCGCTCGTACAACTGCCTCAAGCGCGAGGGCATCCACACCGTCGGCGAACTGGTCTCGCGCAGCGAGGCCGACCTGCTCGACATCCGCAACTTCGGGCAGAAGTCCATCGACGAGGTCAAGGCCAAGCTGGCGGGCATGGCCCTGCACCTGAAGGACTCCCCGCCCGGGTTCGACCCGAGCACCGCCGTCAACGACTTCGAGGAGGACGACCCGTCCTTCGCCGAGGACGAGCAGCTCTGACCGTCCGCTGACCGTCACCCCGCACCGGGGTGACGGCGACCTTCGAGGAGATCGACAACCATGCCCACCCCCACCAAGGGTCCGCGGCTCGGCGGCGGGCCGGCCCACGAGAAGCTCATCCTCGCCAACCTGGCGACGCAGCTGTTCGACAACCGCAGCATCACCACGACCGAGGCGAAGGCCAAGCGCCTGCGCCCCGTCGCGGAGCGGCTCATCACCTTCGCGAAGAAGGGTGACCTCGCCTCCCGTCGCCAGGTGATGAAGACGGTGCGCGACAAGTCCGTCGTGCACTTCCTGTTCACCGAGATCGCCCCGGCGATGGCGGAGCGGCAGGGCGGCTACACCCGCATCGTGAAGATCGGCCCCCGCAAGGGCGACAACGCCCCCATGGCGGTCGTCCAGCTCGTCATGGAGCCGGTCAGCGCGAAGCAGGCCACCGTGCGCGAGGCCGAGCAGGCCGCCGCCGGTGCCGCCGCCGCGTCCACCGCCGCCGCGGTCGCCGCCGACGCCGAGGCGGGCGCCGCCGCGGCGGAGGAGCCGGTCGAGGCCGGCAGCGTGGACCAGCCCGACACCCTGCCCGACGCGGGTGCCGAGGTCGACGCCGCCGAGGCCGACCCGAGCGACGAGGCCGCCGGCGCCGCGCCGGTGACCTCCACCGAGGGCACCACCGAGGACAAGGCCTGAGCGCCACCCCCTCGCACCGCGACGAGCCCGCCCTCCCCACCGGGGAGGGCGGGCTCGTCCGCGTCCCGGCCGCGGGCGGTGCGGTCGACCCCCTCCCCGGCGCACCCGCCGGCCCGGTGCGGCTGCGCCTCGACCTCGGCTACGACGGCGCCGGTTTCGCCGGCTGGGCGGAGCAGCCCGGTCTGCGCACCGTGCAGGGCGAGCTCACCCGGGCGCTGGGGCGCGTGCTGCGCCTGGACCCGCCCCCTCGCCTGACGGTCGCGGGGCGCACCGACGCCGGCGTGCACGCGCGCGGCCAGGTGGCCCACGTGGACGTCCCGGCCGAGGCGCTGGCCGCTGCCCCCGGACGGTCCGGTTCGACGCCGCAGGCGGCGCTCCTGCGGCGCCTGGCGGGGGTCCTGCCGCCGGACGTGCGGGTGCACGCGGTCCAGGAGGCGCCCGCCGGCTTCGACGCCCGCTTCTCCGCGCTGCGCCGCCGCTACGCGTACCGCGTCAGCGACCACCCCGCGGGGGTGCCGCCGCTGCGCCGGCACGACGTCCTCGGCCACCGCCGCCCCCTGGACGTCGCGGCCATGGACGCCGCCGCGCGCGCCCTGGTGGGCCTGCACGACTTCGCCGCCTACTGCAAGCCCCGGGAGGGCGCCACGACCGTGCGCGCGCTGCTGGGGTACTCCTGGCGGCGCGAGGAGGACGGCCCCGACGCGGGGCTGCTGGTGGCCGACGTGCGCGCCGACGCGTTCTGCCACTCCATGGTGCGGGCGCTGGTCGGTGCCGCGCTGGCGGTGGGGGACGGCCGCCGCGGCGCGGACTGGCCCGCGCAGGTCCTGCTGCGCGGCGTGCGCGACCCCGGCGTCGCCGTGGTGGCCCCGCACGGCCTGTGCCTGGAGGAGGTCTCCTACCCGCCGGACGCCGAGCTGGCCGCCCGCGCCCGCGAGGCGCGCGCGGTGCGCTCCGCGCCCCCCTCACCGGGACGCCCCTGAGCGTCGCGGGGCCGGGTGCGGGGGGCCGGGAGCCGTGGGGCAGTCTTGCGCCGTGCCCACGCTCGTCCTCGTCCGTCACGCCAAGGCGGACACCCCCCTCGGCCTGCAGGACATCGCCCGCCCCCTCACCGAGCGGGGCCGCGCCGACGCGGTCGCCGCCGGGCGGTGGCTGGCCGACCACGTCGCCGCCCCGGACCTGCTCGTCACCTCGCCCGCCCGGCGCACCGAGGAGACCACCGCGCGACTGCTGGACGCCTGGGGCGTCGAGCCGGCGGTCGTGGACGAGGAGCGCGTCTACGAGGCGTCCCTGGGCGACCTGCTGCGCCTGGTGCGCGGGCTGGACGCCGACCGCCCCGACGCCGTCGTCGTCCTCGTGGGCCACAACCCGGGCCTGTCGGACCTGCTGGAGGCCCTCACCGGGGAGGTCCAGCAGCTGCGCACCGCCGGGATCGCCGTCTGCGACGTGGCGGGGGCGTGGGCCGACGCCGACAGCACCAGCTGCGTCCTGCGCACCGTCCACACCGCGCGCGCCTGAGCTGCCCCCCGCCGGTGCCCCCCGAGGGGCCGGCGGGGAAAAGCGGGCGCACCCCCGGCGGCCGCGGGGGCAGACTGACCCCCCGTGGGTCACGTCGACGTCCAGGCCGTCAGTCACGAGCTGCCCGACGGGCGGCCGCTGCTGCACGAGGTCTCCTTCCGCGTCGCCGACGGGACCACCACCGCGCTGGTGGGTCCCAACGGCACCGGCAAGACGACGCTGCTGCGCCTGGTCGCCGGGGACGAGCCCGTGCAGGAGGGGGCCGTCGCCCGCAGCGGGGGGCTGGGCGTGATGCGCCAGTTCGTCGGCTCCGTGCGCGACGGCACCACGGTCGGCGAGCTGCTGGTCTCCGTGGCCCCGCCGCAGCTGCGCAGCGCCGCCGCCGCCCTGGACGCCGCCGAGCTGGCCCTGCTGGAGACCGACGCCGAGCGCGAGCAGATGCGCTACGCGCAGGCCATCGCCGACTACGCCGACGCGGGCGGCTACGACGCCGAGGTCGGGTGGGACGAGTGCACCACCGCCGCGCTGGGGATCGGCTTCGACGCCTGCCGGCACCGCTTGGTGCGCACCCTCTCCGGGGGCGAGCAGAAGCGCCTGGTGCTGGAGGCGCTGCTGCGCGGCCCCGACGAGGTGCTGCTGCTGGACGAGCCGGACAACTACCTGGACGTGCCCGGCAAGCGGTGGCTGGAGGAGCAGCTGCGGGCCACGGCCAAGTCGGTGCTGCTGGTCAGCCACGACCGCGAGCTGCTGTCCGCGGCCGCCGACCGCATCGTGACGCTGGAGCCCGGCGCCCTGGGGGCCGTCTCGTGGGTGCACGGCGGCTCCTTCGCCACCTACGGCGAGGCCCGCACGGCGCGCGGTGAGCGGCTGGAGGAGCTGCGCCGGCGCTGGGACGAGGAGCGGGTGAAGCTGCGCACGCTCGTGGTGACGCTGCGGGAGAAGTCGAAGTTCAACGACGGGGTGGCCTCGCGCTACTCGGCGGCGCAGACGCGGCTGGCGAGGTTCGAGGAGGCCGGCCCGCCGCAGGCGCCCCCGGCCGTGCAGGACGTGCGGATGCGGCTGCGCGGTGGGCGCACCGGCAAGCGCGCCGTGGTGTGCGAGCGCCTGGAGCTGACCGGCCTGATGCGCCCGTTCGACGCGGAGCTGTGGCTGGGCGACCGCGTGGCCGTCCTGGGCTCCAACGGGTCGGGCAAGTCGCACTTCCTGCGGCTGCTGGCGGCCGGCGGCACCGACCCGGACGCCGAGCACGCTCCCGTGGCCGAGCAGGCCGTGGCGCCCGTGCCGCACGCCGGCACCGCGCGCCTGGGCGCGCGGGTGCGGCCGGGCTGGTTCGCGCAGACCCACGACCAGCCGTCGCTGGTGGGTCGGACCCTGCTGGACGTGCTGCACCGGGGCACCGCCCACCGGGCGGGGCTGGACCGGGAGGCCGCCTCCCGGGCGCTGGACCGCTACGGGCTGGCGGCGGCCGCCGAGCAGCGCTTCGAGCACCTGTCGGGCGGCCAGCAGGCGCGGCTGCAGATCCTGCTGCTGGAGCTGTCGGGCGCCACGCTGCTGCTGCTGGACGAGCCGACCGACAACCTGGACCTGCACTCGGCCGAGGCGCTGGAGCAGGCGCTGGCGACCTTCGAGGGCACCGTGGTGGCCGTGACCCACGACCGCTGGTTCGCGCGGGGCTTCGACCGCTTCCTGGTCTTCGGGGCCGACGGGCGGGTCGTCGAGAGCGACGAGCCGGTCTGGGACGTGGCCCGCGTGGTGCGGGCGCGCTGAGCCGCCCGGCGCTCGCGCCACGCAGCCGTTTTGACCCTTCGGCTACTGGCCGGGTAACGTCATGGGTCGTTGTGCCCACGCAGTGCCTGTCAGCCCGATTCCCGGAGCCGGCGGCCCCGAGCGCGGGCCCGTTCCGCAACTGTTCTCGAGGAGATGGGCAAGCCCCGTGCGCACGTTCACCCCGAAGCCCGGCGACATCGACCGCCGCTGGCTCGTCATCGACGCGGAGGACGTGGTCCTGGGTCGCCTGGCGTCTCAGACCGCCACCCTCCTCCGCGGCAAGCACAAGCCGACCTTCGCGCCGCACGTCGACGGCGGCGACTACGTCGTCATCGTCAACGCCGCCAAGGTGGCCCTGACGGGCTCCAAGCGCGACCAGAAGATCGCGTACCGCCACTCCGGCTACCCGGGCGGCCTCAAGGCCACCGGCTACACCGAGCTGCTGGAGAAGAACCCCGAGAAGGCCGTCGAGAAGGCCATCCGCGGGATGCTGCCGAAGAACTCGCTGGGCCGGCAGATGCTGGCCAAGCTCAAGGTCTACGCCGGCCCTGAGCACCCGCACGCGGCGCAGCAGCCGCAGCCCTTCGAGCTGACCCAGGTCGCGCAGTGAGCGCTGCGCCCACTGCGAACTGACTGAGGAGAACCGTGGCCGAGTACACCACCGAGACCGTCGACGACATCACCGAGTCCGACGAGTTCACCGGCACCTACACCAGCGAGTCCGCGCAGCCGCAGACCGGCGGCAGCAGCGTGATCGCCCCCGGCGGGGCCACCGGCCGCCGCAAGGAGGCCGTCGCCCGCGTCCGCATCGTCCCCGGCTCCGGCAAGTGGACGATCAACGGCCGTGAGCTGGACAACTACTTCCCGAACAAGGTGCACCAGCAGCTCGTCAACGAGCCGTTCCGGGTCACCGCGCTCGAGGGGTCCTTCGACGTCATCGCCCGCATCCACGGCGGCGGGTCGTCCGGCCAGGCCGGTGCGCTGCGTCTCGGCGTGGCCCGCGCCCTGAACGCGGTCGACCTCGAGGCCAACCGCCCGGCGCTGAAGAAGGCCGGGTTCCTGACCCGCGACCCGCGCGCCACCGAGCGCAAGAAGGCCGGTCTGAAGAAGGCCCGCAAGGCGCCGCAGTTCAGCAAGCGCTGATCCGTGCCCGCACCCGCGGGCACGCACCAGCTCACACCACGACGGCCCCGGGGGGAACCACCCCGGGGCCGTCGTGGTGCCAGGAGTCATTGGACCGAGTGGGGGACGGACGCACGTGGGGCGGCTCTTCGGCACCGACGGGGTGCGTGGTCTGGCGAACGTCGACCTGACGGCGGACATGGCGCTGGGCCTGTCGGTCGCGGCGGCCACGGTGCTCGCCGAGCCCGGTGGCGCCGCGCACCCGCGCGCGCTGGTGGCGCGGGACCCGCGGGTCTCGGGGCAGTTCCTGTCCGCCGCCGTGGTGGCCGGCCTGGCCAGTGCCGGGGTCGACGTGCTCGACGTGGGGGTCGTGCCCACGCCCGCCCTGGCCCACCTCGTGGACCGGACCGGCGCCGACTTCGGCGTGATGCTCTCGGCGTCCCACAACCCCATGCCCGACAACGGGCTGAAGATCTTCGCCCGGGGCGGCACCAAGCTGCCCGACGAGGTCGAGGACGCCGTCGAGCGGGAGTTCCGCGCCGGCGGCGGCCGCCGGCCCACCGGTGCCGCGGTGGGACGCGTGCACTCCGGCCCCGACGTCGAGCAGGACGCCGCCGACACCTACTCCGCGCACCTGCTGTCCACCCTGCCGAACGGGCTGGAGGGCCTGCACGTCGTCGTGGACTGCGCCAACGGCGCGGCCAGCGCCATCGCCCCGCGGGTGCTGGCCGAGGCCGGTGCCCGCGTCACCACGCTGTTCGCGCACCCCGACGGGTTGAACATCAACGACGGCTGCGGCTCCACCCACCTGGGGCCCCTCACGGAGGCCGTCCTCGAGCACGGCGCCGACGTCGGCATCGCCCACGACGGTGACGCCGACCGGTGCCTGGCCGTGGACGCGGCCGGGCAGGTCGTCGACGGCGACCAGATCCTCGCCGTGCTCGCCCTCGCCCTGCGCGACCGCGGGGAGCTGCACGAGTCCACCCTGGTGGCCACCGTCATGAGCAACCTGGGCCTGCGGCTGGCCATGCGGCGCGAAGGGGTGCGGATGGTCGAGACGGCCGTGGGGGACCGCTACGTGCTCGAGGCCCTCGGCGCGGGCGGCTGGAGCATCGGTGGCGAGCAGAGCGGCCACGTCGTGCTGCCCGCGCACGCCACCACCGGCGACGGCGTCCTGACCGCCCTGCACCTGCTGGCGCGGGTGGCGGGCACCGGCCGGTCGCTGGCCGAGCTGGCCGCCGTCGTGCAGCGCCTGCCGCAGGTCCTCGTCAACGTGCGCGGGGTGGACAAGTCCCGCGCGGGCGCCGACGAGCCCCTGCGCGACGCCATCGCCGCCGCCGAGGCCGAGCTGGGGGAGACCGGCCGGGTGCTGCTGCGACCCAGCGGCACCGAGCCGCTGGTGCGCGTCATGGTCGAGGCCGCGCACACCGCGCACGCGCAGGAGATCGCCGACCGCCTCGCCGGCGTCGTGCAGCAGCGCCTCGCCCTCTGACCCGCAGCGTCCCTCCCCCCTCCCCGCGCGACCCCCGGGGTGGGGGAGGGACGGGCGCCGGAAAACCCCTCGCCGTCGCGGTCGGTGCGCTGGCTCACTGGTGCCGTGCGCATCTGGACCGCCTGCACCGACGACCCGGACCGCTCCGCGTGGGCCGCGGACCACTTCGACGACTGGTACGCGGCGCTGGCCGCCGGGGAGTCCCACGGCCGCGCCGACCCGGCGCTGTGGCAACCCGGGGAGCGGCGCGCCCAGTTCGAGCACGGCACCGTCGACGAGCGCATCCACCTGCTGCTGGCCCGCGGCGCTGACGGCACGCCGCTGGGCGCGGCGGAGGTGTGGCTGCCCGTGCACGACAACCTGCACCTCGCCCTCGTCGACGTCGCCGTCGACCCGGGGCACCGCCGCGGCGGGGTGGGCACCGCGCTGCTGCGCGCGGGCCTGGACGTGGCCGAGGCCGCCGGCCGCACGCGCGTCCGGTCGACCACCGAGCGTCCGGCGGGCGTCGCCGCCGGCGGCTGGCCCGGCTCGGCGGCCGCGGCCGCGTGGGGCTTCACCGTCGGCCAGGCCGTCGCCCGCCGCCAGCTGCAGCTGCCGGTGCCCGAGGGCCTGCTGGAGCGGCTGGAGCGCGCCGCCGCCCCGCACGCCACCGGGTACGCGCTGCGCTCCTGGAGCGGACCCGTGCCCGAGGCGGACGTCGAGGAGCTCGCACGCCTGGCCTCGCGCATGAGCACCGACGCGCCGCAGGGTGAGCTGAGCACCACCCCGGAGGTCTGGGACGCGGCCCGGGTGCGTCGCGGCGAGGAGCTGCGCGCCGCGCAGGGCCGCCGGTGGTGGACGGCGCTCGCGCAGGCGCCGGACGGCGCACCGGCCGGGTACACGGTGCTCGTGAACTCCCGGCACGAACCGCAGCGGCTGCTGCAGCACGACACCCTCGTGGTGCGCGAGCACCGCGGGCACCGGCTGGGACTGCTGCTGAAGGTGGCGTGCCTGCGCGCGGCGCTGCGCGACGTCCCGGGCGCCCGGCGGGTCACGACGTGGAACGCGGTCGCGAACACGCCGATGATCGCCGTCAACGAGGCGATGGGGTTCCGCTGCGACGAGGTCGTCGAGGAGCTGGAGGCTCCGCTGGCCGCCGTGCGCGCCGCGCTGGCCCGGCGGACCGCCCCCTGACGGCCCGGCTCAGATCTTGCGCAGCCGCACCTGCTGCACGGCGTGGTCGGGGCCCTTGCGCAGCACGCACGTCGCGCGGCCCCGGGTGGGGCGCACGTTGCCCACCAGGTTCGGCTCGTTGATGTCCGCCCAGATCCGCTCGGCCCGGGCGGCGGCCTCGGCGTCGCTGAGGGCCGCGTAGCGCCGGAAGTACGACTGCGGCCGGTTGAAGGCCGTGCGGCGCAGTTCCAGGAACCGGGACACGTACCAGGAGCGCACGTCCTCGGTGCGCGCGTCCACGTACAGGGAGAAGTCGAAGAAGTCGCTGACGGCCACGCCCTGCGTGCCGTCGGCGCGCACCCGTGCCGGCTGCAGCACGTTCAGCCCCTCCACGATGAGGACGTCGGGGCGGCGCACCACGGCCTCCTCGCCGGGCACGATGTCGTACGTCAGGTGCGAGTACACCGGTGCACGCACCTCCGCGGCCCCGGACTTCACGGCCGCCACGAAGCGCAGCAGCGCCCGGCGGTCGTACGACTCGGGGAAACCCTTCCGGTGCAGGAGCCCGCGCCGCTCCAGCTCCGCGTTCGGCAGCAGGAACCCGTCGGTGGTCACCAGCTCCACCCGCGGCGTCTCCGGCCAGTGCGACAGCAGCTCGCGCAGCACGCGCGCCGTCGTGGACTTGCCGACCGCCACCGACCCGGCGACCCCGATGACGAAGGGGGTGCGCTGCGACCGCTCGCCCAGGAACGTGGAGGTCGCCGCGTGCAGGCTGCCGGTGGCGCGCTCGTACAGCGTCAGCAGCCGCGACAGCGGCAGGTACACCTCCTCCACCTCGCGCAGGTCGACGCGGTCGCCCAGGCCCCGCAGCCGCGCGACGTCCTCGGCGGTCAGGGTCAGCGGGGTGGCCGCCCGCAGCCGGCTCCACTCCCGCCGGTCCAGCACCACGTAGGGGGAGGTGTCCCGGGAGGTGTCCCGGGGGGTCTCGCGGGAGGGGTCGCCCGGGTCCGGCGCCACCGGCGCCGTCCCGGTCGGGGGTCCGGCCGTGCTCACCGGCGGCACGGTACCCGCTCGCCCCGCCCGCCCCGCCCGCCGCGGCGCGTCACCCGCGCGGCCGGACGGGTGGAGCCGACCGGGTGGTGGGCACAGCACCCGCACACCGCGTTCCCGGCCCGGGCCAGGGAGGGACCGTACGCTGCTGCCCATGTGCGGCATCGTGGGCTACGTCGGGCGACCCGGGGCACCGGGCGCGGCAGGGGGGGACGGCGCAGCCGTCGTCCTGGAGGGGCTGCGGAGGCTGGAGTACCGCGGGTACGACTCCGCGGGCATCGCCGTCGTCACCGGCGACGGGCTGGCGGTGCGCAAGCGCGCCGGCAAGCTGGCCAACCTCGTCGAGCTCCTGGACGCCGACCCGCTGCCCGGGGCCGACACCGCGATCGGCCACACCCGCTGGGCCACCCACGGCGGCCCCACCGACGCCAACGCGCACCCCCACGTCGACGCCGCCGGCCGCGTCGCCGTCATCCACAACGGCATCGTGGAGAACTTCGCGGCGCTGCGCGCCGAGCTGCGCGAGGCGGGTGTGGAGTTCACCAGCGAGACCGACACGGAGGTCGTCGCGCACCTGCTGGGCGCACAGCACCGGCTCACCGGCGACCTCACCGAGGCGATGCGCCTGGTGTGCGCCCGTCTGGAGGGCGCCTTCACGCTGCTGGCCGTGCACGCCGACGCCCCCGGCGTCATCGTCGGCGCGCGCCGCAACTCCCCGCTGGTGGTCGGGCTCGGCGAGGGCGCCAACTACCTCGGCTCAGACGTCGCGGCGTTCATCGCGCACACCCGCGACGCCCTGGAGCTCGGGCAGGACCAGGTCGTCACGATCACCCCCGACGAGGTGAGCGTCATCGGTTTCGACGGTGCACCCGCGCAGGGCCGGCGCTTCCACGTCGACTGGGACGCCTCGGCCGCCGAGAAGGGCGGCTTCCCCAGCTTCATGGCCAAGGAGATCCACGACCAGCCGCAGGCCATCGCCGACACCCTGCTGGGCCGCACCGACGCCGCCGGCCGCCTGCAGCTGGACGAGATGAAGATCTCCGAGGCCGAGCTGCGCAGCATCGACAAGATCGTCGTCATCGCCTGCGGCACCGCCGCCTACGCCGGGCAGGTCGCCAAGTACGCCATCGAGCACTGGTGCCGCATCCCCGTCGAGGTGGAGCTGGCGCACGAGTTCCGCTACCGCGACCCGGTGGTCTCCGACCGGACGCTCGTGGTGGCGATCTCGCAGTCCGGCGAGACGATGGACACGATCATGGCGGTGCGCCACGCCCGCGAGCAGGGCGCCAAGGTGCTGGCGATCTGCAACACCAACGGCTCCACCATCCCCCGCGAGTCCGACGCGGCGCTGTACACGCACGCCGGCCCCGAGATCGCCGTGGCCTCCACCAAGGCGTTCCTGGCCCAGATCACCGCGTGCTACCTGCTGGGGCTGTACCTGGCGCAGTTGCGCGGCAACAAGTTCGCCGACGAGGTCTCCGAGGTCCTGGCCCAGCTGCACGAGATCCCCGGCCAGGTCCGCCAGGTCCTCGACGGCCTGGAGCAGGTCCGCGAGATCGCCCGCTACATGGCCGACACCCGCTCGGTGCTGTTCCTGGGCCGCCACGTCGGGTACCCGGTGGCCATGGAGGGTGCGCTCAAGCTCAAGGAGCTGGCGTACATCCACGCCGAGGGCTTCGCGGCCGGTGAGCTCAAGCACGGCCCCATCGCCCTGGTCGAGCCCGGCCAGCCCGTGTTCGTCGTGGTGCCCAGCCCCCGCGGGCGCGACTCGCTGCACGCCAAGGTCGTCTCCAACATCCAGGAGGTGCGCGCCCGCGGCGCCCGCACCCTCGTCATCGCCGAGCACGGCGACACCGACGTCGAGCCGTACGCCGACGTCGTCATCCGCATCCCGCGCACCTCCACGCTGCTGTCGCCGCTGCTGGCGGTCGTGCCGCTGCAGGTGTTCGCCTGCGAGCTCGCCACCGCCAAGGGCCTGGACGTCGACCAGCCCCGCAACCTCGCCAAGTCCGTCACCGTCGAGTGAGGCGACCCCGCCGCCGGTGGCCCGGACCCCCCGTGGGACCGTGGCCGCCTGCGGAGGGGGTGGGGCGTGATCGTCGGAGTGGGCATCGACGTCGTCGACATCGCGCGGTTCGTGCGGCAGGTGCAGCGCACGCCGCGACTGCTGGACCGGTTGTTCGGCGACGGTGAGCGCGGCCTGCCGGCCGAGTCGCTGGCGGCGCGGTTCGCCGCCAAGGAGGCCGTCGCCAAGTCGCTCGGCGCTCCCGTCGGACTGGTGTGGCGAGACGTCGTCGTCGAGCGCGAGGACGGTCACCGCCCCGAGATCGTCGTGCGGGGCAGCGCCGAGCGCATCGCCCGCGAGGCGGGCGTGCAGCGCTTCCACCTGTCGCTGTCGCACGACGCGGGCATCGCCACCGCCATGGTCGTCGCGGAGGGTCCCTGAGGCGGAGGGTCCCTGAGAGCGCGGCCGGGGAGCGGCCGAGGACCCGCTGAGCCGTTCGGGTGACCCGTCGGCGCGCGCGCGCGGCCCTTCGGTGCCAGGGTCGGGACGTGATCGAAGCGCACGCCACCGCAGACGTCCGCGCTGCCGAACGCACCGTCATGGCCAGCGTGCCCGAGGGCACGCTCATGCAGCGCGCTGCCACGGCCCTGGACGCCGAGTGCGCCGCCGTGCTGCGGGCCGCCACCGGTCGCGTCACCGGCCGGCGCGTCGTCGTCCTCGTCGGCGCCGGCGACAACGGCGGCGACGCCCTGTTCGCCGCCGCCCGCCTCGCCGCCCGCGGCGCCGGCGTCCTCGTCCTGACCACCGCCGACGTCGCGCACCGGGCCGGGCTGGAAGCCGCCGTGGGCGCCGGCGCCCGCGTGCGCCCCTTCGACGACGAGGGGCCCGCGGCCTGCCGGGCCGCGGACCTCCTGATCGACGGGATCACCGGCATCGGCGGGCGCGGCGGGCTGCGCGCCCCCCTGGACGCGCTGCCCGCGGCGCTGGCCGGCGCCGGCGACGACGGCCCCGTCGTCGTCGCCGTCGACGTGCCCAGCGGCCTGGACGCCGACCGCGGTGCCGTGGAGGGCGACGTCCTCGCCGCCGACGTCACCGTCACCTTCGGCACCGCCAAGCCCGCCCACCTGCTGGCCCCCGCGTCCGCCCGCTGCGGCCGCGTCGTCGTCGCCGACATCGGGGTGCGCGAACAGCTGCCCGCCGCCGCGGTGCGCCGGGTGGAACCCGCCGACGTCGCCGCCCGCTGGCGGCGCCCCGGGCCCGGTGACGACAAGTACTCCCGCGGCGTCGTCGGCGTCGTCGCCGGCGGGCCCGACTACACCGGCGCGGCGCTGCTGGCCGTGGACGCCGCGGTGCGCGCCGGCGCCGGCATGGTGCGCTACCTCGGCCCCGAGCACCCCGCCGAGCTGGTGCGCCACCACCGCCCCGAGGCCGTCGTCGGGCCCGGGCGCGTGCAGGCGTGGGTGCTGGGCCCCGGCGTCTCCCCGGACGACGCCGAGCAGCAGGCCCGCGTGCGCGAGGCCCTGGCCTCCGGTGAGCCCGCCGTCGTCGACGCCGGCGCCCTCGCCGGGCTGCCCGAGGGCCTGGGCCCGCAGCACGTCCTCACCCCGCACGCCGGGGAGCTGTCCCGCCTGCTCGGGGCCCTCGGCGAGGACGTCCCGCGCGCCGCCGTGGAGGCGGACCCGCTCCCGCACGCTCGCCGCGCCGCCGTCGCCACCGGTGCCACCGTGCTGCTCAAGGGTGCCGTCACCACCGTCGCCGGCCCCGACGGGCGGGTCCTCACCGCCGCGTCCGCCCCGGCCTGGCTGGCCACGGCCGGCGCCGGGGACGTGCTCGCCGGCGTGCTCGGCGCCGCCCTCGCCGCGCGGGCCGACGACCTCGCGCAGGACCCGGCGCTGGCCGCGGAGGTCGCCGCCGACGCCGCGGTGCTGCACGGCTGGGCCGCCGAGCTGGCCAGCGCGGGCGGGCCGTTGAGCGCGCTGGACGTGGCCGAGGCGGTGCCGGCGGCCCTGACGTCGCTGCCCGGCTGGTAGGCGGTCGGGGCCCGGTACCGTCGGGAGGGTGGGTTCACCCGTGGAGGAAGCCGCGCCGCCGACCGACGACCCGGCCGCCGGCGCGCCCCGAGCCGACGGTCACGCGCCGCCCGAGCCGTCGCCGGGGTTGCCGGCCGAGGCGGTCGTCGACCTCGACGCGATCTCCGGCAACGCCGGCGTGCTGCGCGGACGCCTGGGCGGCGCGCAGCTGATGGCCGTGGTCAAGGCCGACGGGTACGGGCACGGCGCCGTCCCCGCGGCTCGCGCGGCGCTCGCGGGCGGCGCGGCGTGGCTGGGCGTGGCGCACGTGCACGAGGCGCTCGCGCTGCGGCGGGCCGGCATCAGCGCGCCCGTGCTGGCGTGGCTGCTGACCCCCGGGCTGGACCTGACCGCGGCCGTGGCGGCGGACGTGGACCTGTCGGTGGCCGCGCCCTGGTCGCTGGGGGAGGTCGCCGCCGCCGCCCGCGTCACCGGGCGCACCGCTTCGATCCACCTGGAGGTCGACACCGGCATGTCCCGCGGCGGTGCCTCCCCGGCGCTGTGGGCGGACCTGCTGGACGCCGTCGCGGGGCACGTCGCGGAGGGTTCCGTGCGGGTGCGCGGCACCTGGGCGCACTTCGCCTCCGCCGACACCCCCGGTGACGCGTCGGTGGACGCGCAGCTGGAGGCCTTCAGCGGCGCGGTCGCCGTCGCCCGCGCCCGCGGGGTCGACCCCGGCCTGCTGCACCACGCCAACTCCCCGGCGGCGCTGTTCGACCCGCGCGCCCGCTTCGACCTGGCCCGCTGCGGCATCGCGCTGTACGGGCTCAGCCCGGCGCCGCACGTGGCCTCGTCGGTGCAGCTGGGGCTCGTGCCGGCGATGACGCTGACGGCGCGGCTCGCCCACGTGCGCTCGGTGCCTGCCGACGCGGGCGTCTCCTACGGCCTCACGCACCGCACGCCCCGTGCCACCACGCTGGGCCTGGTGCCCGTCGGGTACGGCGACGGGCTGCCGCGGCACGCCTCCTCGCGCCCCGGCGGCGGCGGGGCGGTGCTCGTGGCCGGGCGGCGCCGGCCGGTGCTGGGACGGGTGTGCATGGACCAGGTGGTCGTCGACCTGGGCGGCGAGGCACCGGCCCCGGGCGAGCCGGTGGTGCTGTTCGGCGCGGGCGAGGCCGCCGGCCGGCCGGCCGAGCCCACGGCGCAGGACTGGGCCGAGGCGGCCGGCACGATCGCCTACGAGGTCGTCACGCGCATCGGCCCGCGTGTGCCGCGCCGCTGGACCGGGGGCACGGCGTGAGGGTCGCCGGCGCGCTGCGACCGCGGCGGCGCGTCGCGGTCGCCCGCGAGGAGGTGCAGCCCCTGGCCGGGGAACCGGTCGAGGTGGAGACCGACGACGGTGCGCGCCTGCACGTGGAGGTCGACCCCGCCGACCCCGCGCAGGTGGTCCCGGGCGCGCCGACCGTCGTGCTGTGCCACGGCTACGGGCTGTCGGCCGACGCCTGGCACTTCCAGCGCCTGGCGCTGCGCGGCCGGCACCGGCTCGTCCTGCCCGAGCACCGCGGTCACGGCCGCTCCACCCGGGGGCCCGCCGGGCCGGTGGGGGTGGCGCGGCTGGCCGACGACCTGGGGCAGGTCCTCGACGTCGTGGCGCCGACCGGCCCGCTGGCGCTCGTGGGCCACTCCCTCGGCGGCATGACGATCATGGAGCTGGCGGTGCGCCGGCCCGACCTGCTGGAGCGCACCCGCGCCGTCGGCCTCGTCGCCACCAGCTCCGGCGGGCTGGCCGCCTTCGACCACGGGCTGCCGCTGCTGGGGCGTCACCTGGTGCGCTGGGCGGAGCAGGCGCTGCAGCGCACCGCGGAACGCGCCGACGTCCTGGAGCGCGGCCGCCGGCTCGGCGCGGACGTCGAGCAGCGCCTGGTGTCGCACTGGTCCTTCGCCTCGCCGGTCTCCCCTGAGGTGGAGCGGCTGGCCGCTCGGATGATGGCCGGCACCTCGGTGGGGACCATCGCCGACCTGCTGCCGGCGTTCGGCACCCTCGACGAGACCGAGGCGCTGGTCGCGCTGGCCGGGCGGGCGGTGCTGGTGATCGCCGCCGAGCGGGACCTCATGACGCCCGCCGCGCACGGGCGCACCATCGCCGACGCGGTCCCCGGCGCCGAGCACGTGCTGGTCCGGCAGGCGGGGCACCTGGTGATGCTCGAGCACCCCGCCGTGGTCACCGCCCGGCTGGAGCGGCTGCTGGCGCGCGCCGCCGGGGACGTCGAGCACGGCGGGCGCGGCGGGGGCGACGAGGTCGTCCTGCCGGTGGCCGCCCGCTCGCGCCCGAGGCGGGTGCGGCGGTGAGCGCCCCGCTGGAGCTGGAGCTGCCCACCGCGGAGGCCACCGGGGAGTTCGGCCGCCGCCTGGGGGCGCTGCTGCGCGCCGGGGACCTGGTGGTCCTCTCCGGCGACGTGGGGGCGGGCAAGACGACGATGACCCGCGGTCTGGCCGAGGGCCTGGGCGTGCGGGGTCCCGTCACCTCCCCGACGTTCGTCATCGCCCGCGTGCACCCCTCGCTGCGCGGCGGCCCGCCGCTCGTGCACGTGGACGCCTACCGGGTCGGTTCCCTGGCGGAGGTCGACGACCTCGACCTGGACGCCGACGCCGCCGAGGCCGTCACCGTCGTGGAGTGGGGGGCCGGGCTGGTGGAGGACCTGACCGGGCAGCGCCTGGAGGTGCACCTGGAGCGCCCGCACGGCGCGGTGCCGGTGGGGGAGTCCGGGGAGGTGCCGGTGGAGCCGCGCACCGCGCGCGTGGTCGCGCACGGCGCGCGGTGGGCCGGCGTGGACCTGGCCGGTGCCCTGGCGGCGGGCGGGTGAGCGGCGGCGCGCCTCGCGGGTGAGGGGCTCCGGCCGCCACGTCATAAGCTGCCCGGCGTGCTGCTGCTCGCCCTGGACACCGCCACCGACGGGGTCGCCGTGGCGCTGCACGACGGCACCCGCGTGCTGGACGCCCGCCGCGCCGGTGACGCCCGCCACCACAACGAGGTGCTCGTCCCCACGATCGCCGAGGCGCTGGCCGCCGCCGGCCGCGAGCGCGGCGAGGTGACCGACGTGGCCGTGGGCGTGGGGCCGGGCCCGTTCACGGGCCTGCGGGTGGGGCTGGTCACCGCCCGCACCCTGGCGCTGGCGTGGGGGGCGGCGCTGCACGGGGTGTGCTCGCTGGACGCGCTGGCCGCGCAGGCCCTCGCGCAGGGCGCGGTGCCCGCGGAGGGGGAGTTCCTCGTCGCCACCGACGCGCGCCGGCGCGAGGTGCACACGGCCCGCTACCGCGGCGAGGGCGGCCGCCCGGTGCGCCTGGCCGGCCCGGACGTGGCGGCGCCCTCGGCGGTGCAGCGCGACGGGCTGACCGTGGTGGGGCGCGGTGCCGCCCTGTACCCCGACGCGCTCGGACCGGCCGGCCCGCTGGCGGACGTCGACGCGGGGTTCCTCGCCCAGGTGGCCGTCGACGCGCTCGCCGGGCGCGGCGGGCCGGGGCTGCTGCCGGCCGAGCCGCTGTACCTGCGGCGGCCGGACGCCACCGAGCCGGGGGCCCGCAAGCGCGTCACCGCGTGAGCGGGCGCGCGGTCCGGCCGACGCGCCGGTGATCGGCAGCGGTTGACACCGCCCGGAGGAGTGGGAGGGTGTGATCGCCGCCGCGACCCGTCGGCGGTCCGCCCGACCGGGCACCGCCCCAAGGACAGCGCCGTCCCCGTTCCCGGAGGCCCCATGGACGCCGTCGAACCCGCCTACGGCACCGCCACCCTGCTGCTCATCGCAGCCGGTGCCGTGGCCGTGCTCCTGCTGCTCATCATCAAGTTCAAGCTGCACGCCTTCCCCGCGCTCGTGCTCGTCAGCGTCCTGACGGCCGTGGCGACGGGGATCCCCACCGGCGAGATCGTCGACACCCTCAGCACGGGCTTCGGCGGCACGCTCGCCAGCGTGGCGCTCCTCGTCGGGTTCGGCGTCATCATCGGCCGCCTGCTGGAGGTGACCGGGGGCGCGCAGGTGCTCGCCGACACCCTGATCGCCCGCTTCGGGGAGAAGCGCGCCCCGCTGGCCCTGGGCGTCGCCTCGCTGCTCTTCGGGTTCCCGATCTTCTTCGACGCCGGCTTCGTCGTCTTCCTGCCGATCATCTTCTCCGTGGCCCGGCGCTTCGGCGGGTCGGTGCTGCGCTACGCGCTGCCCGCGGCCGGCGCCTTCGCGATCATGCACGCGTTCGTCCCGCCGCACCCCGGGCCGGTCGCCGCGGCCGAGCTGCTAGGGCTGAACGCCGACATCGGCCTGCTCATCCTCGTCGGCTTCGTGCTGGCCGTGCCCACCTGGTTCGTCTCCAGCTACCTGTTCGGCCTGTGGGCGGCGAAGCGCACGGACGTGCCGCTGCCGGCGGAGTGGGCCGGGCACGCCGCGAAGGCCGGCGGGGACCACGGCACCAACCGCGAGTCCTCCACCGGGGCGGGCAGCGGCAGCGCGGCGGGGGCGGTCGGCGACGGCCGCGACGACGAGCCCGCGGTCGGCGGGGACGAGGGCCTGCCCGGCCCGCCGCCGTCGTTCGGCACCGTCCTGTTCCTGCTGCTGCTCCCGCTGGTGCTGATCTTCCTGAACACCGGCCTGAACACGCTGGCCACGGCGGGCAGCGTCGACGGGGACGCCGGCTGGGTGCAGACGCTGCGCCTGATCGGGCAGACGCCCATCGCGCTGCTCATCGCGGTGCTGGTGGCGATGGTCGTCCTGGGGCGCGGCCGCTTCGACAAGGGCACCGTGGAGGACCTCGCCAACGGCGCGCTCGGCCCGGTCTGCGCGATCATCCTCATCACCGGCGCGGGCGGCATGTTCGGCTACGTGCTGCGCACCAGCGGCATCGGTGGCGCGCTGGCCGACACCCTGGAGGCCGCCGGCCTGCCGATCATCCTGGCGGCGTTCATCATCTCCCTGGGCCTGCGCGTGGCGCAGGGCTCGGCCACGGTGGCGCTGACCACGACGGCCGGGCTCATCGCCCCGGCCGTGCAGGGAGCGGGCCTGTCGTCGCTCGACCTGTGCTTCGTCGTCATCGCCATCGCCGCGGGTGCGACGGCCCTGAGTCACGTCAACGACTCCGGCTTCTGGCTGGTGGGGCGCTTCCTCGGCATGGACGTGCCCACGACGCTGCGCACCTGGACCGTGATGGAGACGATCATCGGCGTCGTCGGCTTCGCGCTGGCCTGGCTGGGTTACGTGCTGCTGTGACGACCGTGCTCGCCCCGGAGAGGCTCCTCGCGCCGATGCGCTGGTGGCACGTGGCCGACGTGCAGCGCCTGGAGGCGGACCTCTTCGGTCCCACCGCCTGGTCGGTGGAGACGTTCTGGGGCGAGCTGGCGGCGCCGGGACGCACCTACCTCGTCGCGCTCGAGGGCGAGGAGGTCGTCGGCTACGCCGGGCTCGTGGTCTCGGGCGCGGACGCCGACGTGCAGACCATCGGCGTGGCGCGCAGCGCGCAGGGTCGCGGGCTGGGCCGGGCGCTGCTGCGCGAGCTGCTGGCTGCGGCCCGCGCCGGCGGCGCGACCCACGTGCTGCTGGAGGTGCGCGCCGACAACGAGCCGGCGCAGTCGCTGTACGCCTCGGAAGGGTTCGGGACGATCGCCCGCCGGGCGCGCTACTACCAGCCGGGCGGGGGCGACGCCCTCGTGATGCGCGCGCGGCTCTGACGACTCAGCCGATCGGCTCGACGACGAGCACCGACTGGCGCCCGGCCACCCGGGTCAGCACGATCGTCGCCGCCACCGAGCCCTTCAGGGCCAGCTGCTTGCGCAGCACGTCCGGGTCGACCGCGGTTCCGCGCTTCTTCACCGTCAGCGGCCCCACGTCGCGCTCGCGCAGGTGGCGGCGCAGCGCCTTGAGCCCGAAGGGCAGCACGTCCCGGACGGCGTAGGAGCGCGTGAACGGCGTGCTCGCGGGGCCGTCGGTGGTGACGTAGGCGATCGTCTCGTCCACCAGTCGGCCGCCGAGCTGCTCGGCGACGGCGCCGACCAGCCCGGCGCGGATGACGGCGCCGTCGGGCTCGTGCAGGTGCGAGCCCACGGGGCCGACGGCGGGGACGGGGTTGGCCGAGTCGTCCAGCTCGAAGCGCCCGCCGGCGCGCAGCACCAGGGCGCTGCGCGCCACGCCGGGGCGGGCCAGCGGCCCGCACCACAGCGCGGACTCCACCACGTCGCCGTCCACGGAGGTCCACTGCGCCTCCGCCCCGGCGGGCACCAGCTCGTGCGGCAGGCCGGGGGCGAGCTTGGCGCCGGTGGCGGGCACCCGCGCGGCGGTGGCGAGCACGAACGACAGCGGGGGCGAGGTGGCTTCGGGGTCGAACAGGCGCCTGCCGCCGGTGGTGCGCCGGGCCGGGTCGAACCAGGCCCCGTCACCGGGGCCCAGCTCGTCGACGACGCCGGCGGTCACGTCGGCGCAGCGGACCTCCGCGCGCCCGGCGAGGTTGGCTGCGGCCACCGCGGCCGTGCCCGGGTCGGCGTCCACGGCGAGCACGGCCAGGCCCGCGTCGGCCAGGGCGAGGGCGTCGGCGCCCACGCCGCAGCCGAGGTCGGCGACCCGCCGCACCCCCGCGCCGGCGAAGCGCTGCGCGTGCTCGGCGGCGACGACGGCGCGGGTGGCCTGCTCCACGCCGGCGGCGGTGAGCAGCAGCCCGTGCGCGCGGGGGCCGAGCTTGGCGGCGGCGCGCTCGCGCAGACGCGCCTGCGTCATGGCCAGGGCCACCAGCGCGGGTTCGTGCCCCTCGCGGCGCAGCCGCTGCCCCAGCGCCAGCGGGTCGGCCGGGCCGGCCGCGGTGAGCAGGTCCAGCAGCGCGCGCCCGGTGGGGGAGGTCAGCGCGGCGACGTCGGCGGGGTCCACCCGCCCGACTGTGCCAGCACCCCCACCCGGCCGGTCGCACCGCGGGGGGCGTCTCTGGCACTCGGGGAGTGGGAGTGCTAACTTCTGTCGCAGCGTCGGTGGCACTCCCCCGAAGGGAGTGCCAGCACGCGAGGCGGCGCCGCCCGGCACCCGCGACGACGGGCGGGCACCAGCTTCGCACCCGGCCACCAGTACGCCAGATCCGTACCGAGTACGCAGAAGGGGAGGGCCGCTCAGTGTCGGTCTCCATCACTCCGCTCGAGGACCGCATCGTCGTCAAGCCGCTCGACGCGGAGCAGACGACCGCTTCCGGTCTGGTCATCCCGGACACCGCCAAGGAGAAGCCCCAGGAGGGTGAGGTCCTGGCCGTGGGCCCGGGTCGCGTCGACGACAACGGCAACCGCGTGCCCGTCGACGTCGCCGTGGGCGACAAGGTCATCTACTCGAAGTACGGCGGCACCGAGGTGAAGTACGGCGGCGACGAGCTGCTGATCCTCTCGGCGCGCGACGTCCTCGCCAAGGTCGCCAAGTAAGCAGCAGCAGGACCTGACGCCCCGGGCGCCCGGCGACACCGGGTGCCCGGGGCGTCCGCCGTTGCCGCCAAGAGATCTGGAAGGAACACGCACATGGCCAAGCAGCTCTCGTTCAACGAGGACGCCCGCCGCTCCCTGGAGCGCGGTGTCGACGCCCTCGCCAACGCCGTCAAGGTGACCCTGGGCCCCCGCGGCCGCAACGTCGTCATCGACAAGAAGTGGGGTGCGCCGACGATCACGAACGACGGCGTCACCATCGCCCGCGAGGTCGAGCTCGAGGACCCGTACGAGAACCTCGGCGCGCAGCTCGCCAAGGAGGTCGCCACCAAGACGAACGACGTCGCCGGTGACGGCACCACCACCGCGACCGTCCTGGCGCAGGCGATGGTCCACGAGGGCCTGCGCAACGTGGCGGCCGGCGCGGCGCCGTCCGCCCTCAAGCGCGGCATCGACGCGGCCGTCGAGGCCGTGAGCGACGAGCTGCTCAAGCTCGCCCGCGACGTCGACGGCAAGGGCGACATCGCCCACGTCGCCACCATCTCCGCGCAGGACCCGGCCGTCGGCGAGCTGCTCGCCGACGCGTTCGACAAGGTCGGCAAGGACGGCGTCATCACGGTCGAGGAGTCCTCCACGACCGCGCTGGAGCTGGACTTCACCGAGGGCATGCAGTTCGACAAGGGCTACATCTCGCCCTACTTCGTGACCGACGCCGAGCGCCAGGAGGCGGTGCTGGAGGACGCGTACGTCCTCGTGCACCAGGGCAAGATCTCCACGGTCACCGAACTGCTGCCGCTGCTGGAGAAGGTCCTGAAGACCTCCAAGCCGCTGCTGATCATCGCCGAGGACGTCGACGGCGAGGCCCTGTCCACGCTGGTCGTCAACAAGATCCGCGGCACCTTCAACGCCGTCGCGGTGAAGGCTCCCGGCTTCGGCGACCGCCGCAAGGCCATCCTGGGCGACATCGCCACCCTCACCGGCGGCCAGGTCGTCGCCGAGGAGGTCGGCCTCAAGCTCGACCAGGTCGACCTGGACGTGCTGGGCACCGCCCGCCGCATCGTCGTCACCAAGGACGACACCACGATCGTCGAGGGCGCCGGCGCGTCCGACGAGGTCGCGGGCCGCGTCGCGCAGATCAAGGCCGAGATCGAGCGCACCGACTCGGACTGGGACCGCGAGAAGCTCCAGGAGCGCCTCGCGAAGCTGGCCGGTGGCGTGGTCGTCATCAAGGTCGGCGCGCACACCGAGGTGGAGCTCAAGGAGAAGAAGCACCGCATCGAGGACGCCGTCTCCGCGACGCGCGCCGCGATCGAGGAGGGCATCGTCGCCGGTGGCGGCAGCGCCCTGACCCACGCGGTGCGGGTCCTCGAGGGAGCCCTGGGCAAGGAGGGCGACGAGGCCACCGGCGTGAAGCTGGTGCACCGCGCCGCCACCGAGCCGCTGCGCTGGATCGCCGAGAACGCCGGTCACGAGGGCTACGTCGTGGTCGAGAAGGTCCGCGACCTCGAGCCCGGCAACGGCCTGAACGCCGCCACCGGCGAGTACGTGGACCTGCTGGCCGCGGGCGTCATCGACCCGGTCAAGGTGACCCGCTCGGCGCTGGTCAACGCCGCGTCGATCGCCTCGATGGTCCTGACCACCGACACCCTGGTGGTGGACAAGAAGGAGGAGGAGCCGGCGGCTGCCGGTCACGGTCACGGCCACGGCCACTGACCCCTCCGCACGACGAGAGGCCCGGTCCCCCGAGGGGGCCGGGCCTCTCCGCGTGTCCCCGCCGGTGCCGCGGGGAACGGGTGTCTCGTCGTGCTGGTCGTCGTGGCGCGCGCCGCACACCGCACCACACCGTGCGCGGCCGCGCCGTCCGACGCAGGCGGGCCCCCGCCCGCCGGCCGTGGTCAGCTGGCGATGCGCAGGCTGCGGCGGCGCTCGGTGGCGTAGATGGCCTCGCGGTCGTCCTCGGTGAGGCCGCCCCACACGCCGTAGGGCTCGCGGACCTTCAGGGCGTGCTTGCGGCACTGCTCGATGACGGGGCAGCCGGCGCACACGGCCTGGGCGGCGGCGTCGCGGTTGCGGCGGGCGGGGCCGCGCTCGCCCTCGGGGTGGAAGAACAGGTCCGGGTCGGCCTCGCGGCAGGACCCGATGAGCTGCCACTCCCAGATGTCGGCGACGGGTCCGGGGAGGCGGGAGATCTCGGCCATGGTGCGCTCCTTGGGGAGGGTGCTGGGGGGCCACCGCGAGACGGTGGATCTTGCTGACGAGGTAGGACGCTACAACCGCGCCAGAAGTTGTTCAAGGGGCTGGGGGCAAGTTGTTCAGCAGTGATGCAAGTGACCTGCGCCACACGGATCGAGCGGCGTTGCCGCAACGGGGCCATGCCGTGCACAACCGGTGAACATCCCTGTGAACAACCTTCCGGACAGCGCTTCCCCGTTCGTCGCTCGCAGTGAACAACGTTGAACAACTTCTGCGTGGCCTCCTGCTGCTCCGGGGGGCGCCGGGAACCGGCCGGGGAGTGGCGGTCCAGGTCGCCGCGCGGGAGGATCCCGGGGTGTCCTCGTCGCCCCACGGGTCGGCCGCGCCACCCGCGCCGCGCCTGACCCTCACCGTCGCCGCCGTGGCGCGCCGGCTGGGTGTCGCCCCGGCGACGCTGCGCACCTGGGACCGCCGCTACGGGCTGGGGCCCTCCGAGCACACCGCGGGCGCGCACCGGCGCTACTCCTCCACCGACCTGGCCCGCCTCGTGGTCATGCGCCGCCTGACGCTGGAGGGCGTGGCCCCCGCCGAGGCCGCCGCGATCGCCGCGACCACCGCCGTCGCGGACGGCGGCTTCGCGCTCGCCAGCGTCTCCACCATCCCCGCAGCCGTCATCGAGGCCGCCGTCACCGACGCCGCCGCCATCGCCGGCGGACAAGCCGGTGGCGAGCCCGTCGAGGGCGGGGCGGCCCGCACCGCGGTGGACCCCGGGGTCGGCCTGCCGGCGGCTCGCCCCGGCCGCGCTGCCGACGAGGACGACGAGGACGACGAGGCGGAGGAGGCCGACGCGGAGCGCCGCGCCGCCGGTGCGGTCCCGCGCAACCGCGACGAGCTGCAGGACTGGGCGGTGCAGAGCCTGGCGGACCGCTTCGCCGAGGAGGTCCGCAACCGCGGCGCCGCCGCCGCCTGGGACGACGTCCTCGGCCCCGCGCTCGCCACCGACGACGCCGCGCTGCACGAGGCCGTGGCCCGCGCCCTGGCCCTGCTGCCCACCCGCGAGGACGAGCGCGCCGTCGTGCTGGCCGGCGCCGACCCGGTCCCGCGGGGACCGGCGCTGCTGGCCGCCGCCGCCGCGCTGGCCGAGGCGGGAGCCGGTGCCCGGTCCGTCGGCGACGGTGTGCCGGTGCGGATGCTCGTCGCGGCGGTGCGCCGCGCCCGGCCGCCCGCGGTGCTGCTGCACGCCCGGGCCGCGCGCAGCGGCGCCGAGGTGGAGGCCCTGGCGGCGCTGCTCGCCGTGCGCCCGGCGCCGCTGGTGGTGCTGTGCGGGCCCGGGTGGCCGGACGCCGTGGAGGGGTGCGAGCGCGCCGGCTCCCTGGCCGACGCCGTGCGCCGCTGCGCCCGCGCCGTGCACGCCTGAGCACTCCGCGGAGATCACCGCTCAGGTGCGTGCCGTCACGTGCCGATGCCTTCCCTGCAGCTCGCTCCAGGCGGGTCGCAACGGGTCCACGGAAGGGCCCGTTCCACCCATACAGGGAAGAGGCAAGTGGTGGCTACGGTCCTGGTCTGCGATGACCTCCCACTAGCCCGGGAGGCGATGCGGCGCATGGTCGCCGCGGTCCCGGGTGTGACCCGCGTCGTGGGCGCGGCCTCCGGCGAGGAGGCGCTGACGCGCTGGCCCGTCGAGCGGCCCTCGCTCGTCATCATGGACGTGCGGATGCCCGGCATCGGTGGTGTGGAGGCCGCGCGCCGCTTGCTCGCCCGGCACCCCGAGGCGAACGTCCTCATGGCCACGATGGCCGAGGACGGCGACGGCGTGGCGCGGGCCGTGGCCTCCGGCGCCCGCGGCTACGTCGTCAAGGACGTCTCGCGCGAGGAGCTGGCCACCGCGGTCCTGCAGGCCCTGCAGGACGTGTCCCGCCGTCGTGGCGGCGGCCGCGCCCGCACGGTGCTCTCCGGCCGCGCGCCGGTCCTGACCGAGCGGGAGGGGCAGGTCCTCGTCGGGATGAGCCGCGGCCGCAGCAACGCCGAGATCGGCCGGGAGCTGTTCCTGTCCGAGGACACCGTCAAGACGCACGCCCGGCGGCTCTTCCGCAAGCTCGAGGCGGCGGACCGGGCGCAGGCGGTGGCTGTGGGATTCCGCTGGGGTCTCGTACGGTAGGCGCGTGGGCCCTGGGGGCGACGAGGCCGGCGGACCGGCCGGGACGGACGCCGCGCGGCGCGCCGGCCCCGGTGCTGCGCCCTCCGCGGACGTCGCCCCCGGCACCGTCGAGGTGCGCACCGCGCCCACCGTCACGGCCGGAGCGGCGAGCGGCGAACGGTCCGCGGACGCCCCGGAGGTGCGCTTCGACGGCAGTGGTGTAACGGACGGCGAGCCCCGGCCGATGAGCAGAGTGGATGCCGGGGGGCTCCAGGAACTGGCGACGCGCGCCCTGTCGGGGGAGCAGGGCGCCGTCGCCGACCTCCTGGCAGCGGTTCGCCGCCTCGTCCACCGCTACTGCCGGGCCAGGCTCGGGCGCATGCCCGGGGCTGATCACGCCGCCGAGGACGCGGCACAGGAGGTCTGCATCGCCGTGCTGACGGCACTGCCCCGCTACAAGGACACCGGACGCCCGTTCGAGGCGTTCGTGTACCGCATCGCGGCCAACAAGGTCGCCGACGCGCAGCGGGCCGCGTACCGGGCTCCCGTGCCCACCGACGAGGTCCCGGACTCGGCCGCCGCCGAACCCGGCCCCGAGCAGCTGGCCCTGGACTCCTTCGACGCCGAGACCGTGGGGCGCCTGCTGGACACCCTCCCGCCGAAGCTGCGCGAGATCCTCACGCTGCGCGTGGGAGCGGGCATGTCCGCCGAGGAGACCGGCCGCGCCCTGGACATGACGGCCGGTGCGGTGCGCGTCGCGCAGCACCGGGCGATGCAGAAGCTGCGCAAGACCGCGATGGCCGACGAATCGCTGCGGGTGACGACGTGAGCGGCGACCGCGGGCACCTGCGCGGCGACCGCGGGCACCTGCGCGGCGGGCGGGGCCTGCCCACGGTGCCGGACCTGCTGGCCACCGACGCCCTGCTGGACCGCCTGGGATCGCACCGAGCCGGTGAGGACGACCTCCAGGACACCGTTGCGCGCCTGCTGAACTCCTACGCCCTGCACGCCGACCCGCTCACGGCGGGCGCGCGGGCGCTGGAGCTGCCGGTCGTCGAGGGTGCGGGCGCGCCGGCCGGGGGTTCCTCCCCGGCCGCTCCCGAGCCGCGCGTGCTGATGGCGCGCCGCCGGACGCTGGAGCGCCTCGGGCGCGGCACGGCCGCCGCGTGCGCCGTCCTGGCGCTGCTGGGCGGCACCGCCGCGGCGGCCGCCACGAGCGGGGGGCACCCGGACGCGGTGGCCGGGGAGGTCGCCAGCCCCGTCACGGCCAACCTGCCCGCCTGGTTCCCGGACCGCGTCCTGGAGGCGCTGGGCGGAACGGTGAAGCAGCGCGTGCAGCGGGAGCTGGCGCAGGCGCGCGCCGACGCCTCCTCCGGTGAGCACGAGGAGGCCGTGGAACGCGTCAGTGAGGTCCTGACGACCTTGCGGACCGTCGACGGCGACCCGCAGCTGGTGCGCTCGGTGCAGGACGCGCTGGAGCAGCTGCAGGAGCAGGCCGCCGCCGCGGGGGTCCCCGTGACGGGCCCGGCGCCCGCCGGCGCGAGCGCCCCCACCGGCGTCCCGGCGCCCCCCAGGACGCTGCCGGGCCTGGTCGCCGCCGCCACCCCGACGGTGGGGGCGACCTCCCGCTGGGTCGCCCCGATGGCTCCCGAGCAGCCCGGGGAGGGGACCACCCAGTCGCCGGGTGACGGCACGCTGTCGCCGACCGCGCCGCGCCCGTCGACGGGCACCACCGCGCCGACGGCCCCGGCCGTGCCGAGCGCGCCGGCGTCGCCCTCGGGCGGCAGCTCGGGCGGCGGGTCCACCGGTGCCCCGGTGCCTCCCGCCACCGGTGCCCCGGTGCCTCCCGCCACCGGCTCCCCGGCGCCTCCCGCGACCGGGGGGGCGGGCACGCCGGCCCCCTCCGGTTCGGGGGGGACGGCCGAACCGGTGCCCACCGGCTCCGGCGAGCCGACCGGCGGTGCGGACCCGACCGGTGAACCGGCTCCGACGGGGCCCGCCGGGCCGACCGGGCCCGCCGAGCCGACCGGGGCGGAGCCGCCCGCCGAGCAGCCCGTGCCGTCCTCCGAGCCGGCCGTGCCCGGCACCGCGACGGGCGAGCCCACCGGGGCTCCGGTGGCCCCGGAGGAGCCCGCGGGCGAGCCCACGGAGGAGCCCGCGGACGAGCCCACGGACCCGGAGGCGTCCACCACGCCCGTCGACGTCGTCGCGCCGGGCCCCGGTGCGGAGCCGTCCCCGGAGGCCGGGGCCGCGCCGTCCCCGTCCCCGCAGGCGTCCGGGGGTGGGGCGGCGGCCGACCCGGTGGCGGACGCGCCCGCCGGCGCACCCCCGGACACCCCCGCGGAGGTCCTGCCCGGCGGCTCGGCGGAGGTGCCCGCGCAGCCGTCGGAGGAGGGCTGAGGGAGCCGTAGCATCGAGGGGTGAGCGCGCACACCCCCGCCGGTGCCCCGGCCCCCCTCCCCGCTCCCGACGACCCCGGTCGCGACCCCTTCGGGTTCGTGGGCCTGACCTACGACGACGTCCTGCTGCTCCCCGGCGAGTCGGACGTCGTCCCCTCCGAGGCGGACACCTCCAGCCGCGTCTCCAAGCGCGTGACGCTGCGGGTGCCGCTGCTCAGCTCGGCGATGGACACGGTGACCGAGTCCCGGATGGCCATCGCGATGGCCCGCCAGGGCGGTCTGGGCGTGCTGCACCGCAACCTGTCCGCCGACGAGCAGGCCAACCAGGTCGACATCGTCAAGCGGTCGGAGTCGGGCATGGTCACCCGGCCGGTGACGACCTCCCCGGACGCCACGCTGGCGGACGTGGACGTCCTGTGCGGGCGCTACCGGATCTCCGGCGTGCCCGTCGTGGACGGCGACGGCACCCTGGTCGGCATCGTCACCAACCGCGACCTGCGGTTCGAGAGCGACTTCTCCCGCCCGGTGCACGAGGTCATGACCCCGATGCCGCTGGTCACGGCGCCCGTGGGCATCAGCGCGCACGACGCCGAGCAGCTGCTGCGCCAGCACAAGATCGAGAAGCTCCCGATCGTCGACGAGCGCAACCGCCTCACCGGGCTCATCACGGTGAAGGACTACGTCAAGAACGAGCAGTACCCGCTGGCCACGAAGGACGAGGACGGCCGGCTGCGGGTGGCCGCCGCCATCGGCATCTTCGAGGACGCCTGGAAGCGCGGCATGCAGCTGGTCGAGGCGGGCGTGGACGTCCTCGTGGTCGACATGGCGCACGGGCACTCGCGGGCGGTGCTGGAGATGATCTCCCGCCTGAAGGCCGACAGCGCGGCCGCGCACGTCGACGTCGTCGGCGGCAACGTCGCCACCCGGGCCGCGGCGCAGGCGCTGGTCGACGCGGGCGTGGACGGCATCAAGGTCGGGGTGGGCCCGGGCTCGATCTGCACCACCCGCGTCGTCTCGGGCGTGGGCGTGCCGCAGGTGACGGCCATCCACGAGGCGTCCAAGGCCGCCGGCCCGGCGGGCGTGCCGGTCATCGGCGACGGCGGGCTGGCCTACTCCGGCGACATCGCCAAGGCGATCGTGGCGGGCGCGGACACCGTGATGCTGGGCTCGCTGCTGGCGGGTTGCGAGGAGAGCCCCGGCGACCTGGTGTTCATCAACGGCAAGCAGTTCAAGAGCTACCGCGGGATGGGGTCGCTGGGCGCGCAGCAGACCCGCTCCGGGGGCCGTTCGTTCTCCAAGGACCGCTACTTCCAGAACGACGTGGCCTCCGACGACCGCTTCGTGCCCGAGGGCGTGGAGGGGCAGGTCCCGTACCGCGGTCCGCTGGCGGCGGTGGCGCACCAGCTGGTGGGTGGCCTGCGGCAGTCGATGTTCTACGCCGGTGCCCGCACGGTGCCGGACCTGCAGCGGGTGGGTCGGTTCGTCCGGATCACCCCGGCGGGGCTGCGGGAGAGCCACCCGCACGACATCCAGATGACGGTCGAGGCGCCCAACTACAGCAGCGGCCGCTGAGGGGGCGCCCCTCCCGCGCAGCGGGAGGGGCGCCGCGCAGCCGGTAGCCTGTGCGGGTGCACGAGATCGAGATCGGCCGCGGCAAGCGGGGGCGTCGCGCTTACAGCTTCGACGACGTGGCGATCGTCCCCAGCCGCCGCACCCGCGACCCGGAGGACGTGTCCACCGCCTGGCAGATCGACGCGTACCACTTCGCGATCCCCGTGCTGAGCGCGCCGATGGACTCGGTGGCCTCGCCGGCGACGGCCGTGGCCATGGGGCGCCTGGGTGGTCTGGGCGTGCTCGACCTCGAGGGGCTGTGGACGCGCTACGAGGACCCGGAGCCGCTGCTGGCGCAGATCGCCGCGCTGGACCCGGCCGTGGCGGTGCGCCGCATGCAGGAGATCTACGCGGAGCCGGTCAAGCCCGAGCTCATCACGGCGCGGCTGGCGCAGGTGCGCGCCGCGGGCGTGACGGTCGCCGGCGCCCTGTCGCCGCAGCGGACCCAGGAGTTCTGGAAGGTCGTCGTCGACGCCGGCGTGGACCTGTTCGTCATCCGCGGCACGACGGTCTCGGCCGAGCACGTCTCGGGCCGCAGCGAGCCGCTGAACCTCAAGCGCTTCATCTACGAGCTGGACGTGCCGGTCGTGGTGGGCGGCGCGGCCACGTACACGGCGTCGCTGCACCTGATGCGCACCGGTGCGGCCGGCGTCCTCGTCGGCTTCGGCGGGGGGGCGGCGCACACCACGCGCCGCACGCTGGGCATCCACGCCCCGATGGCCAGCGCCGTCGCGGACGTGGCGGCGGCCCGCCGCGACTACATGGACGAGTCCGGCGGCCGGTACGTGCACGTCATCGCCGACGGCGGCGTGGGCACCTCCGGCGACATCGTCAAGGCGGTGGCGTGCGGGGCGGACGCGGTGATGCTCGGGGCGGCGCTGGCGCGCGCCACGGAGGCGCCGGGCCGCGGCTGGCACTGGGGCCCGGAGGCGCACCACTCGGTGCTGCCGCGCGGTGAGCGCGTGCACGTGGGCACCGTCGCGCCGCTGGCGGAGATCCTGGAGGGGCCGGGCCGGGTGGCCGACGGCACCACGAACCTCGTCGGCGCGCTGCGCCGCTCGATGGCCACCACGGGGTACTCCGACCTGAAGGAGTTCCAGCGCGTCGAGGTCGTCGTCTCCCCGTACCAGCCCGCGTGAGGTCGCGCGGGGAGGGTTCCGCGGTGCCGTGGACGCCGGGCGAGGTCGGTCCCCAGGAGGGTCGCACCGTCGTGGTCACGGGCGCGAACTCCGGTCTGGGGTTCCACGTGGCGACCGAGTTCGCCCGCCGCGGCGCGGACGTCCTGCTGGCCTGCCGCGACGCGGCCCGCGGCGCTGCGGCGCTGGAGCGGCTGCGGGCGGAGGTCGCCGACTCGGGCGTGGAGGCGTCCGCGGAGGTGCTGGCGCTGGACGTGGCGGACCTGGCGAGCGTGCGGCGCGCCGCGGCGGAGGTCGCCGGCCGCCGCGCGAGCGTGGACGTGCTGGTGAACAACGCCGGCGTCATGGCCCCGCCGTTCGGGCGCACCGCGGACGGCTTCGAGCTGCAGGTGGGCACCAACCACCTGGGCCACTTCGCGCTGACGGGCCTGCTGCTGCCGCTGCTGCTGGCCGGGGACGGCGCCCGCGTGGTGAGCGTGGCCAGCGTGGCGCACCGCTTCGGCCGGCTGGACCGGGAGAACTACCTGAGCGAGCGCTCCTACTCGCGCTGGCACGCCTACGGGCAGTCGAAGCTGTCGAACCTGCTGTTCGGCCTGGAGCTGCAGCGGCGCGCCGCGGCGGCGGGGCTGCCGCTGGTCTCGGCGATCGCCCACCCGGGCCTGTCGGACACGAACCTGTGGAAGGCGACGCCGCTGTCGGCCGACACCCGCGTCGGTGCCGCGCTGGGCGGGGCGCTCGGGCGCGCGGTGGGGCACCCCCCGGCGCAGGGGGCCTGGCCGCTGCTGCGCGCCGCCACCGACCCGGACGTGCGCGGTGGTGAGTACTTCGGCCCCGACGGCTTCGGCGGCTGGAAGGGTTTCCCGGTCCTGGAGCGCGCGTCGGCCGCGGCGTACGACACCGCGGACGCGGCGTGGCTGTGGGCGCGCTCGGTGGAGTGGACGGGCGTGGGGTTCGGGGAGCTCGCCGCGCGCTGAGCGGCCCGCTCGTCCGCGGCGGCCCCGGGGCGGGTGCTTCCCGCCCCGGGGTCCCCGTCAGTCGACCAGGCGGGGGGCCAGGTCGGTCGCGGCCTTCGTCGTGGTGGTCGCGTACACGTCGTCGACGACCCCCGCGCTGCCGCCGCCGCGCCGGGTGGTCTCGGCCGCGGCGAGCAGGAGCGGGGTCCGCCCCTCGGGCGTGGGCAGGAACTCCACGGCCGTGGCGGCGCCGATCTCGGCGGTCTCGCTGAAGGCGTGGCCGAGCGCGGTGAGCTCCGCCCCGTGCGCCTGCAGGAACGCCGGCTCGGCGTTGACGCTGGCCGTGTTGCGCGGCGTGGCCCGCGGCGCGGCGATGGCCTCGTCGAGCCGCATGTTCGCGTCGACCCGGTTCACGAGGGTCTGCAGGACGGTCGTGATGATGGTGCTGCCGCCGGGGGAGCCGAGCGCCATGAGGGGCTCGCCGTCGTCCAGCACGATCGTGGGGGCCATGCTGCTGCGCGGGCGCTTGCCGGGGGCGGGCAGGTTGGGCTCCGGCTGCGTGAGGTCGGCGGGCGCGAAGGTGAAGTCGGTGAGCTCGTTGTTGAGCAGGAAACCGCGGCCCGGCACGGTGATGCCGCTGCCGCCGGTCTGCTCGATCGTCAGCGTGTAGCTGGCGATGTTGCCCTCCGCGTCGGCGACGGTGAGGTGGGTCGTCGACACCCCCGCCGCGGTGTCCTGCACGCTCGCGCCCTCGGCGGTGCCGCACGGGGCGTACTCGCCGTCCGGCACGCCGGCCGGGACGGGCTTGACCGCCGCGGCGGTGGGGTCGATCTCGCAGGAGCGCTCGGCCGCGAACCCCTCGGAGAGCAGTTCGTCGACGGGCACCTGGGTGTAGGCGGGGTCGCCGACGTAGGCGTTGCGGTCGGCGAAGGCCAGCGCACCGGCCTCGAGGTAGTGGTGGAGCCGGTCGGCCGCGGGAATCGAGGCCAGGTTGTGCTCGTCGAGGATGTTCAGGGCCTCGCCGACGGTGGTGCCGCCGCTGGAGGGGGGAGCCATGCCGTAGACCTCCAGGCCGCGGTACTCCACCTTCGTCGCCTCGCGCAGCGGGGCGTCGTAGGCGGCGAGGTCGGCGCTGGTGAGCAGGCCGTCGTAGGCCTCCGGCACGCCCTCGGCCTCCTGCGGGTCCTGAGCGGTCGCCGCGATCTCGTCGGCGAGCCGGCCGTCGTAGAAGGAGTCCACGCCCCGCGCGGCGAGCTGGCGGTAGGTGCGGGCGAGGTCGGGGTTGCGGAACACCGACCCCACCTCGGGAAGCTGCCCGCCGGGCAGGAACAGCTCCGCCGTCGCGGGGAACAGGCGGAACCGCTCCTCGTTGTCGGCGGTCTGCTGGCGGAACGTCTCGTCGACCACGAACCCGTCGCGGGCCAGGGCGGTGGGCCCGGTAAGCACGTCGCGCAGCGACTTCGTGCCGAACTCCTCCAGGGCCCGTTCCCAGGTCCGGGGCGTTCCCGGGGTGCCCACGGACAGGCCGCTGTTGACGGCCTCGGCGAAGGGCAGGGGCTCGCCGTCCTCGCCGAGGAACGCGGTGGCGCCCATGGCCATCGGGGCGGTCTCGCGACCGTCGATGGTGGAGACCTCACCGCTCCCGGCGTCGTAGTAGACGAAGAAGCCACCGCCGCCGACGCCGGCCGAGTAGGGCTCGGTGACGCCGAGCGCGGCTGCGGCCGCCACGGCCGCGTCGGCGGCGTTGCCGCCGTCGGCGAGCACGTCGAGGCCGATGCGGGTGGCGTCGGGGTCGACCGTGGCGACCGCGCCGCCCGTGCCGACGGCGAGGGGGACCTTCTCGGCGGTGGGGGCGGCGGACACCGGGCCGGCGGGCCCGGCGACGGCGACCCCGGCGGTCAGGCCGGCGAGAGCGAGCAGGGAGGTGCGGCGACGCTGCGGCATGCGGGCTCCAGGCGGGGGTCGTGGACCGCGGACGGCGCCATCCAATACCCGCGCGCAGCGGCTGCGCAAGGACGCGGGCACGGACGGTGATCGCCCCGTCGGCCCGGGCCGGCGTTGCGCGGCCGTCACAGGCGTCACACGGTGTTGATGATCACGTGATCTGCGCGAAACACGGCCCCGCCAGGGTTCGGGTGTCCCCCCCACCGTGGGTGACTCCACACTGTCCTCTCGAGGAGAACCGTGCCCGTTTCCCGCAGGAACTTCCTCCGTGGTGTCGGCGCCACCGGAGGGGCCGGAGCCATGTTCGGCGCCATGGGTGCGCTGGGTCTGGCACCGGCCGCGTCGGCCGCCGAGAACGCCGCGTTCACCCCGCCCCGCGCCTCCGACTTCACCCTCACCGGCCGCTCGAGCCGCAGCGTCCTGGTGCTGGGCGCCGGCATCGCCGGGCTCACCACGGCCTACGAACTGGGCAAGGCCGGGTACCGCGTCACCCTCCTGGAGGGGCGCCACCGCCCCGGCGGCCGGAACTGGACGGTCCGCGGCGGTGACACGGAGACCGACCTGAACGGTGAGACGCAGCGCGTTCGGTTCGCCGAGGGTCAGTACATGAACGCCGGCCCCGCCCGCATCCCGCAGCACCACGTCACCCTGGACTACTGCCGCGAGCTGGGGGTCGCGATCGAGCCGTTCGTGAACCAGAACGCCGACGCGCTGCTCTACTACACCGGCGACACGGCGATCTCCGGCACGGCGGTCCGGCACCGCGCGGCCAAGGCCGACGTGTACGGCTACGTGTCGGAGCTGCTGGCGAAGGCCACGAACGCCGGTGCGCTGGACGGGGAGCTGAGCGGCGACGACAAGGAGGCGCTCGTCGAGTTCCTGCGCGACTTCGGTGACCTGGGGAACTCCACCGGCGACCCGGCCGCGGCGGACCTCTACCTCGGCGGCAGCGGCCGGCGCGGTTTCGACGTCGCACCCGGCGCGGGTCTGCAGGCGGGTTCCGTCTCCCCGGCGCCGGGGCTGCACGACGTCATCGCCAGCGGGATCGGCAGGGAGTTCTCCTTCGAGTTCGGCTGGGACCAGGCCGTCATGATGTTCCAGCCGGTCGGCGGCATGGACCGCATCGCGTACGCGCTGGAGAAGGCCGTCGGCCCCGCGAAGATCCGGTACGGTGCCGAGGTCACCGCGATCCGCACCACGCCCGCCGGCGGTGAGGTCGACTACGTGGACGCGCGCGGCGCCACCCGCACCGCGACCGCCGACTTCGTCGTCAACACGATCCCGCCGCACATCGCCGCACGGATCCCGCACAACCTCGGCCTCGGTGTCACCACGGCGCTGCAGGCCGCCACCGGATCGCCCACGGGCAAGATCGGCCTGGAGTACTCCCGGCGCTGGTGGGAGGAGGACATGCGCATCTACGGCGGCATCACGAACACCGACCTGGACCTGGCGCACGTCTGGTACCCGTCGTCGGGTTTCCACACCGACCGCGGCGTGGTCGTCGGTTACTACAACTACGGACAGACCGCACTGGACTACGCGGCCCTGCCGCACGCCGAGCGCCGCGAGCGGGCCGTGAAGAACGGCGCGCTGATCCACGGCGACGTGTACGGGGAGGACATCGCCTCCTCGTTCTCGGTGTCCTGGAGCGCGACGAAGTACAGCGAGGGCGGCTGGGTGGACTGGACCTCGCAGACCGGTCCCGAGTACGCGACGCTGCTCGCGCCGCAGGGCAACGTGTACTTCGCCGGCGACCACCTCTCCCACGCCATCGCCTGGCAGCACGGCGCGATGACGTCGGCGCGCGCCGCCGTCACCGCGCTGCACCAGCGCGTCATGAGCAGCTGATGACCCCGAACCGGAGGACCCGAGTGAAGAAGAACCTGTCCCGCCGGCCGCTGGCCGTGGGCGTCAGTGCGCTGCTCCTCGTCGGCCTGGGCGCCGGCGCCGGTGTCGCCGCCGTCCGCGGCGGGACGCCCGCGCCGGGCACGGTCGAGGTGGCGCTGCCCCTGGGCGACACGAACCCGTTCATCGCGAACGGCGTCGGCATCGGCCCGGGGACGGCGATCTACAAGTCCAGCGGGATCGGCCCGTCCGCCGCGAACCCCGACGCCGAGCCGGGTACCCCGGAGGCGTACGTGGACCTCGCCCCCTTCGGCGGTGCGCTGCCGGAGGGGGTGACCCTCACCGAGGCGCAGGGCCTGAACGCCCTGGCGGCGATCGGTGAGAACCTCGCCGCGCAGGGCCTCAGCTTCGACGACGTCGTCACGATGCGCGTGTTCCTCGCCAACGAGGAGGGCACCGAGGTCGCCGACTTCGCCGGCTGGAACCGCGCCTACCGGCAGTACTTCGCCAACGTCGACCTCGAGACGAACGAGGCGGTCGACGTGCCGATGGGCACCGCGGCGCCCGCACCGCCGTTGTTCGAGAACCCCGCGCGCCCCTCGCGCTCGGCGCTCGAGGTCGCCTCGCTGCCGGTCGCCGGCTGGCTCGTGGAGATCGAGGTGGACGCGGTCTACCCGGAGCAGCCGTTCGCGAAGGGGAAGAAGGGCTGACGCACGCCTGAGGCGGTGACCGCGGCGGACCCCCGGGGGTCCGCCGCGGT